>JARGOJ010000031.1:1840-22015 GCA_029210225.1 Planctomycetota bacterium | reverse complement strand
GACCTTGAAGATCCGTCCAACTTCTTCGAGAGTGTAGGTGTATCCGTCGCCGATTCCATAGCGAAGTTTGATGATCTCGCGCTCACGGAAGGTCAGGGTTTCGAGGACCTTCTCAAGCTTGTCTTTAAGCATTTCGTATGTGGCGGCGTTGACCGGTGATTCGGCCGATTTATCTTCAATGAAGTCACCAAAGAAACCGTCGTCGCTCTCGCCGATAGGACGGTCAAGGGAAATTGGGTGCTTTGAGATCTTCATGATTCGCCGACACTCGGCCACGGGCATACCAAGCTTCGAGGCTAGTTCTTCAATTGTGGGTTCGCGACCCATTTCTTGAACGAGCTTCTTGGAGATATTCCGCAGTTTCGACATGGTTTCGATCATGTGGACGGGAATACGAATGGTGCGGGCCTGGTCGGCGATGGATCGTGTGATCGCTTGTCGAATCCACCATGTTGCGTAGGTCGAGAATTTATATCCTCGGCGATACTCGTATTTCTCCACGGCCTTCATGAGGCCAGTGTTTCCTTCTTGAATGAGGTCGAGGAAGGAGAGACCACGGTTGCGATACTTCTTAGCGATGGACACGACCAAGCGGAGGTTTCCTCCGGAGAGGTCACGCTTCGCTTTCTCGTAAGCGGTGAAGCGCTTTTCGAGGTAGTGCATGTGGTTGCTGAAGTCTTCGAAACCAAATCCGAGGCGATCTTCAATGGCCTTGAGTTTTTCCACAGAGATTTTGGCTTCAGGTCCGCTGGTACCACCGACTTCGATGTCCTTTTTGATGCGGCGCATCATGGCAAGGTGTTCGCGGAGAACGTCGAGCATTGGGCGAACGAGCTTAATTTGGACGCCACACTCTTCGAGAATAGAAATAGTGCGTCGGCGTCTGACTTTGAGAAGTTGGAGGACCTCTCTTCGTTCTTTGGCGCGGAGTTTGGCGCGTGATTTATCGAAGAGGGCGCGAACACGCTCTAGGTTCTTGCGAAGGATGACGACGACATGGGGGAGGCGCTCAGTGAGCTCAATTTTCGTTGTCTCTTCGGTTCCCGCAATTTTGAGGGTCCGGTCAAAGGCGAGCTGCCCTTGCATGACATTTTCAAGAATCTCAACACCCTGCGTGAGTTGTTCGAGAGAGCAGAATACGAGGTAGCGGAAGCGTTTGCGAAAGATTTCGATGCGCTTGGCGTATTCAAGTTCTTTTTGACGTGAGAGAAGAGGAATTTCACCCATTTGAGTGAGATACATGCGAACCGGGTCGTCGATCTTCTCGGTGACGGTGCGGTGGTATTCCCCGGCGAGTTCTTCGTAGGCTTCGTCTCGAGCTCGGCCGAGCTCTTCATCGTCGTCTTCGTCGTCTTCGTCGTCTTCGTTGAGTTCTTCATCGTCGAGTTCGTCAGCGGTTTCGTCTTCCTCACCGTCTGCGGTTCCATCGGGATCGACGACGTCGTCATCTTCATCAAGACTTTCGTCGTCGAGGGTGAGGGTGGACTCTTCATCAAGCTCTTCGTCGCTGAAGTCAGACTTTTCCTTACTTGACTTCCCTTTTTTGCCCTTACCGGCAGCAGTCTTTTGGGATTTCCCCTTAGCGGCGGGTTTTTTAGCTTTAGCGCGGCTTTTCGTTGTTTTCGCAGCGGCAGCGGGTTTTTTAGTTTTCGCCCGAGCTTTCTTGGCAGCGGTTTTTGGCGCATCGGCGGTTTCGACTTCCGCAGCCTTTTCTGCGCTCTTCGCAGGAGCCTTCTTTTTAGCCGGTGTTTTTTTAGCTTTGCTGGCGGGTTTTGCTGCGGCGCGTTTTTTGGGTGCGGCTTTGCTTTTGCTTTCCTTTGCTGACGCTGGGGAGCTGGAGGATTTGGTTTTCGCCGTGCCCTCCGCTTTTGTGGTTGAAGATTTCTTCGTATTAGATTTCTTGGTTTCAGTGACCGACGAACGGCTCATGCTTACTCCTGAGTTTCCTTGAGATAGTCATGGAAACTATCGAAGGGGTATCCCTTGACCACAATGTTTAATCCGCGCTTGCAGAGATCATCGATATAGGGCGTCGAAAAAAATACGCAGATAATTAGTATGGATGACCAAATCCCATCTGTCCCGGATGGCGGACGTTCAACCTGAGGGAACTGTCCTTAACACACATCTCGGAGCGGAAAAAGGTTGGAAGAGTTTAAGGGAAACGGCCCCAAATTCAATGAATCCTTTATAAAAAGCGGTTGAAGCAGGGGTCAAATCACCCTGTTTCAAAAACGAGAATCGACTTGTATTCCTAGCAATTCTTGCCCTTTCAAACGAATGGCCGGGCACATAAGTTCAATAAAAAAAATCGTTGATTAACTTTTGTTTGCAGATTGAATTTCTTGGAATAGTGAATCGAGTTCTTTTTCTAGGGCGAGGGCATCTTCTTGCCGACCTTCACGGAGGGCTTCTTTAAGGAGGCCACGTACTTCTTCCCTTTGTTGCTTCCGGAGGGTTTTCACGATGTGGTGGCATGCTTCTGGAGCGAGTTCGGATTCATAGTCTTTTTCCCGTTGTTGTCCTTCGTGAATTTTCGATCCGAGGTATGTGAGAAGTTCGAGTTCTCGGCCTTCAAGTTCATTGTAAAGGTTGGCTTCGCTGACTGTTTGTCCGAGGTCGGCAGCGACTTGGAGCCGGATCGCGAGGTTCCGTGAGGGGCCTTCGGAGAAGTGTCTAGGAGTGAGGATTGTGAAGACAGTTGCTATGTGGGTTGGTGCGGCGAGGAGGGCTTCTAGGATTTTCATTTCAGCGCCGCGGCCAAAGTTAAATTGTTTGGGGGAGGGGCTGTTCGCGAAGGGGTCGGGTTTTTGTGGAAAGCCTTTTTTGCCTTTGCCTTTGAATTTGGGGGTCCATGAGCGCCGTCTGTTTTGATCGTTGGAGCGATTGTCGCCATCGGGTCCGTCGTTAGATTTTTTCCCTTTATTGGGATTGCGAGCGGCTTTGATGCGTTCTCGGAGTTCTTCTTCGGGAATGGAGAAGCGGTGAGCAAAGCGTCCAATATGGAGATGGAGTCTTATGGGGTCCATGGGAGCGAGAAGCTTGAGAATTTCTTCAATGGCTTTGGCTCGTGCGGAGAGTGATTGTTGGGCTTGATCCTGGAGTGAGTCGAGGAGGAAGTCGAAGACTTCGGGGGCGGTATCAACGATTTGGTTGAGGGCGTCGGGTCCTTTTTCGACGATGAGGTCGCATGGGTCTTTGGCGCCTTGGAGTATGGCGACGCGGACTTCGAGGTCGACGGGGACGAGAGCTCCCAGGGATCGTTGAGCGGCTGCTTGGCCGGCGGCATCGCCGTCGAAGAGGACGATCACTTGGTCGGCGAAGCGACGAACGAGGGGAATGTGATCGGGTCCAAAGGCGGTCCCAAGTACGGCGACGGTGCCTAGCACGCCGGCTTGGACGGCCATGATCACGTCGGTGTATCCTTCAACAATGATGAGGCGTCGGGCTCTGGATTCTTTGGTGTGGTGGAGACCGTAGAGGACGCGTCGCTTTTCGAAGAGGCCGGGGACTTCTGAGGAGTTTATGTATTTGGGAGTTTCTGGGTCGTCGGAGAAGCGTCGTCCTCCGAAGGCGATGACTCGACCGCGGTCGTCGGAGATGGGGAACATGAGTCGATCTCGGAATCGGTCATAGCAGCGGTTTCGGCCGTCTTTTTCTCGTTGAACGAGGAGTCCGAGTTTGACGAGGGAGTCTGTGGAGACGCGATTCTTTTCGGCCCATTTCAGCAGGTTGTCCCAGCCTTGGGGGGCGAGTCCGACGCGGAACTTTTTGGCGCTTTCTTTGGTGATGCCGCGTTCTTTGAGGTATTTGCGTCCGTGAGTCAGTGTTGGGGTCCAGAGTTGGTCTTCGAAGTATTGGCAAACGGCATCGGCGACTTCAAGGAGTCCTTTTCTTTCGCTTTGCCGTTTTTGGGAAGCTTTGGTGCTTTTCTCTTCTTTGATTTCGATGCCGACGGTTTCGGCGACCATGCGGACGGCTTCGGGAAAGTTGACGCGTTCGTAGTCTTTAAGGAAGCCGAAGATGTTGCCACCTTTTTGGCAGCCGAAGCATTTGTATATCTGTCGTTCTGGGTGAACGCTGAAGGATGCGGTTTTTTCGCCGTGGAATGGGCAGCAGGCCCAAAATTGCCGACCTTTTTGAGTGAGTTGAAGGCGTTCACCGATGAGTGCGACGATATCGGCGCGTTCGCGAATCAAATCGATTTGTTCTGGGGGTATTCGACCCACGGCAACCTCTTTCACAGGTACTGGCACTGGATATGTTGCGTTTGTGGAGCTTCATTGTAATGGAAGCCACCGACAGGCGCTTTGTCCCTTATCGATATATGCGGGCGTAAAGAGTAGTGAGACCTTTTTCGCCTATATAAATAAGGATAGGGAAGCTTGTTTCTCTTTCTAGGGTTTAACGCCGGTGTTGTTGGGGCGCGAGGATGTTGGGGCGTGAAACACGACGTTCTTGAGTTGTTCTTGTGTAGGAGAGTTGGTTTTGGGGGCTTTGAGCGGGGTGCGACATTTTTTCAAGAAGCAGATTGGTGGAGAAGTGTGAGGCGGGAGCGAGTGTGGATGCTTTGGGGGGAAGATGTCGAGGAGAATCGATTTGTCCCAGGTACGCGAGAATTGGCTTGTTTATTGGCTTTGCACGGATCGCTCCGTCTGTCGTTTTTTGAGCTTTCATGTCTTGGTGGTGTGTGATACTGGCGCCATAAGCGTGTGTTGATTGCAACTAGGTATCTTTGAGGAGAGGATGTTCTAAGGTTAGTCTCAAATTTGATCGTTTTATCGGTCATGAAATAGCTGGTGGAAGCCTAGATCTTGCTTGTTTTTCTACTATATGGTGTTGTTTAATTCTCAAGACCCCTACAAAATGTGCTTTTTTGCTCAAGTGCACTTTTGTGTCAACAATCGTTGAGGGCTTTTTTCTTTTCTTGACAATTTGAATACAGGACCCTCGCTATATCTTAAGTCTATTGTTTATATTGCTTTACAGTCTACATGAGAGGGGCGGATTGTGAATGTATCCCTATTTTGGAAAAAACTATGGAGACATCTTTAATTCCGACTTGGCTTCTAATAATAACTCTTGCTATCGTGTCTTTTGTCGAGAGGGACACAAGATAGAGAGCTTTGGGTGAAGTCGCTCGTCTATCCATAGACTCTAGGGGGGTCTATGACGGTGTTCCAAATTCTCGGGCAGTGGGATTTTGAAATACATAAATTAAAGGGGTCATAATAGTGACAGTTATTACAAGGGATGCAAGCCGTTCACGGGGTAAAGTCAAAGAAGCGCCAAGAGAGTTGTGGGAAGAATACAAGAAGACAAAAGACGAAGGAATCAGAAACCGCCTCATCGAGCATTACTTACCAGTCGTCCGATACAGCGCTGAGCGCCTACTCACAAAGTTACCACAAAGCGTCGAACTCGGCGATCTGTTTAGCGCCGGCGTCTTCGGCCTCATGGATGCGATCGACGGATACGATATCGAACGCGCCGTGAAGTTCAAAACATACTGTGCTCTCCGCGTTCGTGGCGCGATTCTCGACCACCTCCGTCAGTCTGACTGGGTGCCTCGCCTAGTTCGCACAAAAGCCTCCAAGGTCGGCGCGGCTCAACAAGAGCTTGAGACGATTCTGGGACGCAAAGCGAACGATTTAGAGCTCGCCGAGCACCTTGACATCAGCCTCAAAGAACTCGACTCCTTGGTTCGCGGTGGGACGGCCACTCAAATCATGAGTCTCTCCGATAAATGGCACGATGATGACGGTGGAAAAGCCGTTCAAACCATCGATATCATTGCCGACAAAAAAGAAGTCGACCCTATCGACAAAATCCAGTCCACCGATTTCATGGAGCTCGTCTCTAAGCGACTCAACATGAAAGAACGCCTGATCGTCATGCTCTACTACTTTGAAGAGCTCACAATGCGCGAGATTGGTATGATCTTGGACCTGAGTGAGTCTAGAGTGTGCCAACTTCATGCTCGAATTGTGAAACGTCTTCAGAAGGAACTCGGTGATCGCAGAGACGAACTCATCTCCTGAGATCCTCTCTAGGAATCCGCCTCTAAACCCATAAAATCTGTGCACACACGCGAAAGCGCGCCTCGAAGCAGGCGCGCTTTATCCTTTTTTTCGGCCTTCACTTCCTTACTCACCACTCCGATATATAAGTATTGGGATTCTACCAACTACTTAATGAAGTAGGATTTTTGACTTTAAAAGAACTTTGCGATCTTTCGTCACACTGCATATAGTATAGGTCTGTAAAGAACGACTGCTAGTAGTGGTTTTGTTTGTTCGGCACTAGTCTCTATATTCAATCATCACTAAACTTAGACTCTCTTGTGAGTCGGGTACTGTCTGTGTATGACAGGCAAAAGGGGTACTCAATGATGGATCAACATAAAATCGCTCTCGACCTCACTCGGTCCGGTAAAATTCAACGTCTCCCACCATCATCCACAAAGAATAGAGATCTCCTCGAACTTATTGGAGACCTTGAACTATCCCTCGGACGACCCGCAAACGACGCAGAAGTCGCCGACGCCCTTGGACTCTCCTATGAAGAATTTTCCGCGCTCGTCAAAGACGCCCTCGTCGCCGATCAGACCTTCATTCCAAAAAGCCCCCAAGAAGCCGCCTCCTTCCCCGCCTTGGTCGCCCGGCACCGGACACGACAAGAACAACACATCATCATGTTGCACTACGTTGAAGAGCTTGAAGACGCTGAGATTGGGATGATCCTCGGTCTCGACCAACTGAAAGTCTCCCAGTCCATTAAGACCATCAAACAGAGACTCTCATCCATAAATCCCAATCTTTCCATCTTATAGGAATAAGCAGACATCTCGTTGAGGGTCCAAGGACTCTTCAAATCGATCCCAGGTACCAACGAAGCGAGAATCAACGCATAGCTGTCCGTCCATAAAAAGCTCGTCAGTGAAGACGAAACGCTCGGTCACCCCGATCCCAGGTATCAAAATTGACCCGAGGCTCCGAGGTCCCAGGTACCAGGATTCAGGAACCCAAACACAAGTTGAAGTCGATCCCAGGTATAAAACATCGTTGGTCCCAGGTACCCGATGTTGTTGGTCCCAGGTATCAATATGCCTTCGCCATTATTCTCTTCCTATGACCCAGATAAGACCCCATTTTTGTGATTCCCATGATCCCAGGTATCACAACCGCCTCGTCCCAGGTATCAAATCTCGACAGCGTTAACGCAAAAAAGAGCAGGATCCTCCTGCTCTTCACGCTTTTTCCCAATTTTGGAAAGGTTGACTAAGACTGAGACATCCGTCTCGAAGGACGACGACCCAAGGCCATCTCGATGTCCAGCGCCTTGCCACCACGAGTGATTCCAAAGGTGACTTTGTCGCCAGGTTTCTTCTTCGCCAACATCGTGATCAAAGCATCTAAGTTCGCGACTTTGACTCCATTAAAGCTTTTGATTAAATCGCCAACCTTCAACTTCGATTTCGACATGGGGCCACCAGGGACGATCTCTGAAATATTCACGCCACCAGCTGTCGGACGAAGTCGGCAACCCAAATAGGCACCGTTGCCACGATTCGGAGCTGGGTTTTGTCGAGGATTCTGACGAGGCTGAGTTGGAGCGCGGCTCAAACGACGGCCACCGCGGTTGTCCAGAGTCAATGGAATCTTGACTTCCTCTCCCTTACGGTCAATCGTCAACGTGACCTTCGATCCGCCAGGATACATCCCAACAATTCCACCAAATCGAGCGTGGTTCCGAACGACCCGTCCATCAATCTTCAAGATTCGATCGCCATCCAAAACTCCGGCTTTTTTTGCAGCGCCCCCAACAGACCTTACCAATGCACCCCTTTCCGAGAAGTTCTTTCGGACGCTGATGCCTGAAGTCGTTGCATGAGGATAAGATCCCCCCTTAGCAGCCTTCAATACTGGAATCCAAAGTTTGCACTGCTCAACTGAGATCGCATAGCCGACCCCTGAGTTCACGCGGCTTTGGAAGCGAGTTTGAATCATTCCATTGATGCCGAGAAGCTCACCTTTCAGATTCAAAAGGGGGCCTCCTGAATTACCCGGGTTGATCGGTGCATCTGTCTGGACACAATCGGTATAGTTTGAATGATTCCGGTTGACCACGGAGATCACACCTAAAGTAAAGGTCGGTGAGTAATCGTCATTTCCAATACCGATCGGATTTCCGACCGCAAAGACAGTGTCTCCAGCTTTCGCGAGGTCAGAATTTCCAAAGGTGACAAAGGGCATCTTCACACCCTCTTTGATTTGTAATTTGAGAAGAGTCAAGTCTCCACGCGGATCGGATCCCACAACATCCGCTGTGTATCTCTTCCCACCAGGAGTATGAACTTGCCACACTTTGCGCGACTGAGCCACGTGATTATTCGTCAACATGTAGCCATCTTCTGAAATGATGACGCCGGATCCCCCACCAATGAAGATGAAAGCTGGATTGACTTTTTTCATGACGGAAACAAGCGCGTTCTTGTGATTCTCGACCATTTCCCGGTCTTCAGCAAGAGCAGAACGCCAGTCGGCGATGAGGGCCTGAGCTATCCCCACGCCCAAGATCACACAAGCGGCGGCAGACCAAGAAACAAAACGCCGCGCAGCCATGGACTCCATTCTCATATTCACAGACCTCTCACTCTTCATGCTGAGATTGAAACCCCAAAATAGGATTCACATACCTCCCATACGGTCAACGCAGACAGTCCGTTGGAAGGGAGGCCAAACAATTTTTTAGAGTATGAAATAGTTCGGGATTACACAGATAGCATCACCGCCGCCAATGCCCCTCAGAACAAAGCAAAAGAAGCTGAACGAAGCTAGCGTATTGAGGCTAAAAGAGACAATGGAATCAAGTCCCGCCGTGATTGCGCGCCATCTGTTCAAAGAGGTCCTTCAAGTCGCGTTCAAAATCCTCAGGGATTTCATAACGATCCTCAGGTTCCTTAGCCATGGCCTTTTCAATGATTTCTTCCAAATCCGGTGGAACACTCTGATTATGGTCGCGAATTGGGTCGGGCATCTTGTTCAATATTTTCATAATGAACTTTCGCGTCGTCTTCTCATTAAAGGGACGCTTCCCCGTCAACATATGATAGAGCGACGCCCCCAGGGAATAAATGTCAGAGCGTTGGTCAGCCATGAGCGCATTGTCCAACTGCTCTGGCGGCATATACGCCAAAGTTCCCATGCCCTCTCCCGGCGCCGTCAAACCTGAAACCCCCGCGCTCTGGAAGTTCTTCGCCAAGCCAAAGTCGACAAGCTTCGCCTGCCCTTGAGCCGTAACGAGAATGTTATCAGGCTTAATATCACGGTGGACAATACTACGTTCGTAAGCATGCTGGAGTGCATTCGCGATTTGGATTCCAACCCGCAAGGTATAGCCGATGTTGATCTGACCATATTCCTCGATTAGCTTCCCGATCTCCTTCCCCTCAACATACTCCATAGCAATGTAATAACAGCCACGAGATTCACCCGCGTCGTAAATACGAATGATATTAGGGTGAACTAAGGCCGCGCCAGCCTTGGCCTCTCGGAAGAAGCGAGCGATGTCTCTCTCGCTTTGAACGAGCTGGGGTCGCACCGTCTTCAACGCAACAACCTGGCCTGTTTGCTGTTGAACCGCCCGGAAAACAGCGCCAAAAGCACCCTGCCCGAGCTTGCTCTCGACGACGTAACCCTCGATCATGTGCGGATCGAAATCGAACTTTGACATACAGTCCGTGCAAATGAGACGACCAGAGGGGTCACGGCTGAAGCGACCTTGCGTCAACTCCATAGGCATGAACTCACGGCCACAGCTAGTGCAGAGGTGTTGCTGCACCATCATCGCCGCATGGATCTCGACCTGATTTTGTCCAAGAACGACTTGATCCCCAGAGTTCAACGCTACCCAATGACTGATGGGTTGGCCGTTGACGTAGGTCCCATTGGACGAGCCAAGATCCGCTATGAGTAAGCCCTGCGGACAGTTCGTAATCTGGCAGTGCCGTCGTGAAATCGACGGATCTTGAATGCGACAGTTTGTCTCTGTTCCACGTCCAAGAACCACGGTCTGATTATCATCTAAATTGATAACCTGACCCGCACGCACGCCATGAACAAATCTCAGTTCAAAAAGCATAACGGCTCCCCGAAACAGAGCACCCCAAGCTATTCAACGTTCCACCCATTTACAGAATCGGATCCCTTCCCTGGTTATGTAATCCGACACATCTCCACCTGCAAACTGAAGGCCTCTAATTTATAACCCAAGCACCGAAGGTTCGGCAAAGAAACAAACTGGAAACTCAAAGCTTTCTTGAGCATTTCCAGAAGCTCCTCCTTGGGAGACCCTCAGCTATTCGATTTCGAGTCCGAGATCTTTGACGGCACCATGATAGACATCCGCTGACAGCTGACCTTCACGAACCAATTTGGATAATGTCGCCGCTACAATTGTTTCCCAATCGATTTCAAAATACCGCCGAAGCGCTTCTCTTGTATCACTCCGACCAAATCCATCCGTTCCCAAAGAGACAAAGGGCTTCTCAACCCATGGACGAATCAAATCTGGCATGGCCTTCATATAGTCGGAAGCCGCAACAATAGGACCCTCCGTTGGATTCAGGCACTTCGATACGAACGGCAACTTCTCCTGCGCGTCCGGATGCTTACGATTCCAACGATCCACCTCCAAGGCATCTCGACGCAACTCGCCATAGCTCGTCACGCTCCAAACATCCGCAGAGACTCCATACTTTTCAGCAAGAACACCCTGAGCCTTCAATACCTGTTGCATGATCGGACCGCTCCCGAGCAACTGAGCCTTGACTCCCTTTTCAGATCCAGGCTTGAAGAGGTAAAGACCCCTTAAAATCCCGTCCTTCCAATCCCCCGTCATAGCAGGCATTGGGTAGTTCTCGTTGTAAAGCGTCAGGTAGTAAAAGAGGTCCTGATTCTCGACATACATCTTATGAATCGCATCTTCGATAATGATCGCAATCTCAAACGCAAAAGCCGGATCATAAGCGCGACAGGACGGAACCGTCGAAGCCGCCAATAAACTATGACCATCCTGATGCTGCAAACCTTCACCGTTCAAGGTGGTTCGTCCAGCAGTCGCTCCAAGCAAGAATCCTCGGCCTCGAGCATCCGCCATAGCCCAAATCAAATCGCCGACCCGCTGAAATCCAAACATCGAATAGAAGATGAAGAACGGAATCGTAAATTGACGATGGGACGAATAACTCGTCGCCGACGCCGTAAACGACGCGAGAGCCCCCGCTTCCGTAATACCCTCTTGAAGCAACTGGCCATTCTTTGCTTCTTTGTAGCTCATGAGAACCCCCGCATCCACAGGGGTGTATGTCTGACCCGTCGCCGAGTAAATCTTAATCTCACGGAACAACGGCTCCATACCAAATGTACGAGCCTCATCAGAGACAATTGGCACGATTCTCTGGCCAAAGTCCTTTGTTTTTAAAAGGTTATGAAGAATTCTCACGCAGACCATAGTTGTCGATGCGCTCTGATCACCCTTCGTTCCTTCATAGAATGCTGAGTAGGTTTTGTTTCCAGGGATCTCAATACCCGGAACAACTACCCGACGCTTCGGAAGACAACCCCCCAAAACGCGGCGGCGCTCCAGCATATACTTGACTTCTTTACTGTCCTTGCCCGGGTGATAGTACGGCGCATCCTTGAGCTTGGAATCAGGAATGGGCAACTCCAACCGATCGCGGAAAACATGCAGCTCACGCTCCGTCAATTTCTTGATCTGGTGAGTCACATTTCGGGCTTCAAAACCCTCTCCTAAAGTCCAACCCTTCACTGTTTTACACAGAATGGCCGTTGGACGATCACTCTCTTCAGCCATTTTATAAGCCGCGTAGAGCTTGTGGTAATCGTGACCACCACGGCGCAAACGACAGAGCTGCTCATCACTCAAATGCTCAACCAATCGGAGCAAACGAGGATACTTTCCAAAGACGAATTGCCTGAGCTTTGCGCCACTCATCGTCGGAAAACGCTGGAAGTCACCGTCAGGAATCTCTGTCATTCGCTTTAAGAGCAAGCCATGAGTGTCGGCGCGGAACAAATCGTCCCACTCCCGAGCCCAAATGACCTTGATGACATTCCAACCTGCCCCACGGAAGACTGACTCCAATTCCTGAATGATCTTGCCGTTTCCACGGACAGGGCCATCCAAGCGCTGCAGGTTACAGTTGACGACGAAGATTAAGTTGTCGAGACGCTCGCGTCCCGCTAGGGACAAGGCCCCCAAACTCTCCGGCTCGTCCGTTTCACCATCCCCAAGGAAAGCCCAAACCCGAGACTTCGCGGTCTCTGCCAAACCACGAGCCGCAAGGTAACGGTTGAATCGGGCCTGGTAAATCGCATTGATCGGACCAAGCCCCATCGAAACGGTTGGAAACTCCCAGAACTCGGGCATGAGGCGAGGGTGAGGATAACTGGATAATCCCGCCTTCCCCTTTCCAGACTCACGTCGGAAATGATCTAAGTCGTTCGTCGAAAGACGACCTTCCAAAAACGCCCGGGCATACATTCCTGGCGCCGCGTGACCTTGATAAAAGATTTGGTCGCCACGCTGGCGACCATCTTTACCGCGGAAGAAGTGATTAAACCCCACTTCATACAGACTCGCGGACGATGCATAGCTAGAAAGGTGCCCCCCCAGCCCATCATATTTCTTATTGGCTCGCGTCACCATGACCGCCGCGTTCCAGCGGATCAATCGACGAATACGACGCTCAATCTCCTCGTCCCCGGGGAACTCCGGCTCGAGGGTCGGAGGGATCGTATTCATATAAGGTGTGCGAGTGGTATGAGGAATACTCACACCAAGCTGGCGAGCGCGACTAAGCAAACGATAAAGCAAGAATTCCGCACGAGAACGATCGATGCACTCAACAACAGACTCAAGGGATTCAATCCACTCCTGAGTCTCAATCGGATCAATATCGTTAATCTGGCGGTAAAACTGCTGGAAGAGATCCACGGGAACCCCCTCAAATGAAGATGGGCTTTTGGAAGTTTGGAAGCCGACATCTTACGGATTTCCCAACAGGGATGTTCGACCGAGGCACCTTTTCCGTTTTTCCTGTCTCCATCCCCCAACATACGGACTGGTGAGTTTCATACAATTTGACGGATCAAGTGGTACAGAATTTTATCTGGAAGATTTCAAGATAGCCGCTTTTTCAATCCTTAGAGCCAAGACCAGACTTTTCAAAGATGTAACAAACATGCAAAGGGGACAGACAAATGGGTGAACGTGGCAGCCGGAAAATCCCAGTCACCGAACGTGAATTTTTATGGGTCCAGGACGACGATAAAGGAGAGGTCGTTCTCCATGTGGGTCCAACCATGGTGTCCCCAACAGCCGCCGATCGCATTGTCATTGACGACAACAAAGGGCGATTCCGGGAGGACGTTAGTGGTCGCCCCCAACGTATGGTTGAAGTCGATGACAACCAATATGCAGTCCTAGAAAACCCCCTCCTAGAACCTGACCAAGGTCCCAACGGACGTTTCAAACCCGGGCGCAACGAATCAAGACCCCTCAAAAATGGAACCCGAAAAATGATCCCGGGTCCATGCTCTTTTTGGCTCCGCCCGGGCCAACGCTGCGAAGTCAGAGACGCCCACGAACTCGGCTCTAGCCAGTATCTTGTCGTCAAGGTCTACGGCGAAGTCGACAATGAAGCTCCCTACTACAACATCACCGCAAAATCCGCAGCCATTCGCGAGACCACCGACGACACCGATGCCGAACAACTCAGCGATGTCGACTCCGGCATTGAGTTAACGCGTGGCCAACTCATCGTCATCCGCGGCCTCGACACCCAATTCTATATCCCGCCAACCGGCCTGGACATCGTCCCTGACACATCCATCGACAGCGATGGAACACGTCTGGATGCCCGCGCAGCCGCAGCGATGCTCGCTCAAGTTGAGACGATCGCTCCCACGCCAGAACCCATCCCAGACTTCGCGTCCAGTAATATGTACGCCGCTGAAGAAGCCCTCGACGAAGACGAAGACGACGACGAATACTACCGAGAGGTCCAAAAACGCGCTCCCAGAAGCCGCAATCGGAAGAAAAAGCCAAACGCGGCCATGCCCCCGCCTCCTCAACAGCAAAGACGCATGCCGCCTCCCCCCGTTCCCCAAGCCGCAAGCTCCAACCTCCTCGCCGATGCCGGGCCATCCTCAAGCATGATCCTTGGGAACATCGCCCAAATCCCAGCTCTTCGCCAAGCCGTCGAGAAGGAAGCCCGAAAAGCCCGACTTGTCCGCGACGCCGTTGTTCTTGGTGAAAAAGAGTATTGCGTCATCATCAACGCTGACGGCAAACGCCAGATCAAAGTAGGCCCCGCTCGTGTCTTCCCCGGTCCCTACGATCAATTCCAATATCTAGGATCAGACAACCGAGTCTACGAAGCCTATGAGCTTCTCCCCCAACGCGCCCTATGGGTTCGCTTCATCGCTCCCATGCCCAAATCTCAACTCGCGAAACACCTCCCCAGGAACATTAAGCTTGAAGAAGATCAGTACGAACCCGGAGACGAACTTCTCATCACCGGAGTCAACACCTTCTTCTTCCCCTTCAATGAAATTGAGATTCTGAGCCCATCAAACGGCCAGCCGATCTTTGGTAACGATCACAGCAAGGTCTTCATTGAAGCCATTGGGATCGACCAAAAAAGTGGAATCTATTGCAGCGACCTCGCTACCGGAGAGGTCAAACTCGTCCGAGGGAAATGCTCCTACCTCGTGGATCCACGAAAAGAAGTTCACATCGCCCGTCGAGTTCCCCCCGAAGACTGGAACAACTGGATCGCCTTCGGGGAAAAACACAAGCTGGCCCGCGAGCCCATAAATACCTGGTGGGCCCTCAGCATCATCGTTCCTCCTAACACCGCTTGCCTTGCAACCTCCGCCAATTCTCAAAGAGTCATCGAGGGACCTTGCGTCACACTTCTCGAATACGAAGAGCGACTCGTTCCCCTTCAACTCTCTACCGGGGTTCCAAAGAACGAAGACAACGCACTGGAGACCTGCTTTCTGCGAGTCGTCGGCAACCGAGTCTCCGATTCCATCACCGTGGAGACCGCTGACTTTGTTGAAGTGAAAGTCCGAGTATCCTACGGAGTCACCTTTCAACGAGAGAAGAAGAACCTCTGGTTTGGCACCGAAAACTACGTGCAAGTGATGTGCGAGCACCTGCGATCCCTAGTCCGCAATATTTGCCGCACTCGCAGCCTCATCGATCTCTGGCCGAAACTTCCCACGCTTATTCGAGACACTATCCTTGGCAAAAAAGACGGCGATAACGCCCGCCCCGGCAGAGCCTTTGAGGAATACGGCTTTGTCGTCACAGAAGTTGAAGTCTTGTCCTCTCAAATTCAAGACCCAAACATCGGCGACCTCATGCGCCAAATGCAAAACGAGTCCGTCGCCCTCCAAATTGGTGATCGCCAAGCCAACGAAAAATACGAATCGGCAAACAAGCGCTCAGACCTCGATGTCAAACACCACGAGCTCAAACTAGGCGCCGAAAAACGGAACGCCGAGTTCCAAGGCCTCGTAGCCCAACTCGAACAAGACCTTCGCCTGGGTACCCTTCGCCGTCAAGAAGAGCTTGAGCACGAAAAGGTCACGCTGACAGCGAAGAGAACCCTGGACGCGACGAAATCCCAAAACGAACAGGATCAGCTCTCCTTAGGAGCAACGGTCGAGCGACTGGAAAAAGAGACCGCCGCACGAGTCGAAGCCAATCGCTTGAAACACCTTGAAGAGATTGAGTATCAAAGCGCGCTCTCTCAAATCGAGATGGCCCTCACGAAAGCCTCCGCAGACGCCACAGTCGCCGAGCGGGAAGCCGTTCAAGCCGGCCTCGTGGAAGCCATGACGGGGCTCGGTGACAAGATCATGTTAGGGGAAGCCGCGAAGAACATGAATCTCGTCAGCCTCTTCCAAGGCAAGGATGTTGGGACCATACTCACCGAAATCCTCGGCGGAACCAAGGTGACTAAAACCCTCTCCGACCTTCGAGAGAAACACAAGAAATCCAAGTAGTTCTGTGTTTCCCCTCCAAAATGAAAAGAACCACGAGCCCATGCTCGTGGTTCTTTTCGTTTGCTTAGGCCGCCTAAAATCAACAGAGGTTTAGGTCTTCATGACAACCAAAACAGGCACGTGGGACTGCTTCACAACATTCACAGCAAAACTTCCAACGAACAACTTCTCAAGTCCCCCACGACCATGAGAGCTCATCACAATCAACTGAGAACCAATCTCGTCCGAAGTTTCCACGATCGACTGCGCGACGCCCGTCGCCAGCACTTTGCAATGGACAACCAAGCCGTCTTCACGGAGTGGCGCGGCGATGGCCTCCAAGCTAGCAAGACAGCGCTGGCCAAGGGTCTCAGTCACGCTTTGGCCTTCCAAAGCCTCATTCACCACCTCAGTGACTTCATCCGGTAATTTATCTGGGTCGGGGAGGTCATGAACCAGAGTCAGCGTGGCACCCAGGGTGACCGCGAGCTTCGCGGCGTGCAAAATTCCAATCATGGCGGATTCGGAGAAGTCCGTTGGAACAACGATTCTCTTGACAGGCCCGTTTGCTGTGAAGTCCTTCGGAACGACTATGACTGGGCGCTCACAGAGTTCAAGAACTTTCAAACTCACGCTTCCGAGGAAGAACGCACGCAACGCGCCGATTCCTCGACGGCCAACCACGATCAAGTCTGCGTTCTCACTTAGAGCCGTCTCACTGATCGCCGCTGCAGGTGTATTTTCAACCACAAGATTCGAAAGCTTCGTGACTCCTAAACCTCTTAAAGCGGTCTCAATTGCCTGCAAATTTCGCTCTTTACAGGCGTCTTTTATCCGCGCCATTTCCTCATCGTTCAGGACACTCAAGCCTTGAAAGGATATCCCCGACACATCCAAGGCGCTGAGCAAAACCACTTCGGCATCAGCCGTTAAACCTAACTTGACCGCCGTCTCAGCAGCATTGAGCGACTCGTCCGAGCCATCGCTAGCAATAAGAACTTTCCGATACATAGATCCTCTTTTCAATCGCGAACCTCTCGTTCACGAATTCTACCAAGCTCTCCTGAGACTGCACCTTTCACGAGAAGATGCCATCGAAGAACCCATCCAGACAAGGCCTCCTCGCATCCGAAAACACAAAAGGAGAGTTGTTTATGAACGCTGAATCGATTTTGAGAATCCTGGATGTCAATAGGAACCGCTGTTTCGAGGCTTTGCGAGTGGTCGAAGAATACACACGCTTTGTTCTCAATAGCCAAGAATTGTCCGGGAGGATCAAATCTCTTCGGCACAAGATTCACAGTTCTTTTTCTCACGAAGGCCTCAACGACCTCAGTCAGTTTCGGGACAGCGCCGGAGACGTGGGTCGACCCGGCCAAACTCCCATCTCCGCCGGTAGCCGAGATGACATTAAAGATGTTCTGGGGGCAAACCTGTCTCGCGGTCGTGAATCCCTCAGGGCGCTGGAAGAATATTCTCGTCCCAGGTACCTCTCAATCGCCCAAATTCTCGAAAAATGTCGCTATGACTTCTATCAACTTGAAAAAGACATCCTCGATTTTGCGACCCGCGACGACCTCAGAACCCGTCTTCTCAACGAACCACTCTGCCTCTTGCTCACCCCAGCACCCCAGCGACCGTCCTTGCTTGATATGGCCAAGCGTGCCCACGATGGAGGCTGCCGATTCTTCCAACTTCGGCTAAAAAAAGTAGACGATTTAGAGTTCTATCACCTCGCCTCAGAACTCGGCGAATACTGCAACAAAAACGACATTCTCTTCGTCATTAACGATCGAGCCGACATTGCGAAATCGATACCTGGGACGGGATTGCATCTCGGCCAAAATGACCTCCCAGTTAGTGTTGCCCGGGATATTTTGGGAGAGAGACGCTTCCTTGGTGTCTCCCTTCACAACCTCACAGAGCTAAAGGCCACACTGACCGAAGAAGTTGATTATGTAGGAATTGGGACGATTTTTAGCTCTCCGACGAAGCCTGAATTGGGTGAATCAGGTCCAAGGCTCTTGGAGGAGATCACTCCGGGCTTGGATCGTGCGAGCTTTGCAATCGGAGGAGTGAATGTGGTGAATGTGGGAGCGGCCATTCGTGCTGGAGCAACAGGCGTGGCGGTCTCGTCCTCCATATTGGACGCCTCTGATATCACGAAAATGACGGCTCAGGTGATGGAGCAGGCACGGGTTGCGAGAGAAGCGCGGAGTGAGAAATGAGAGCAGGAGGCATGATCGTGGCTGGTAATGAAGCGGACGCTGCAGCTCCAAAAAAGCGTTCTCGGTCGTTTTTACGATCACTTGGGACCGTCACGGGCATCACCTTGATTTCTCGCTGCTTGGGCCTGGTTCGCGACATATTAATGGCGAGTATATTTGGCTTGACGCTTTATGCCGATGCCTTCTATGTCGCATGGACCCTGCCTAACCTGTTTCGACGACTGTGTGGTGAAGGAGCCTTATCCTCCGCATTTTTGCCAGTTTTCGTCGATGTCAAAAAGAACAAAGGCGTTGATAAGGCGCAATCCTTAACGAATGGGACGGTGACTCGCTTAGCGCTCATCTTGGCTTTGCTTGTTCTTGTCATGGAGCTCGTCTTATCGAGTGTGTGGTTTTTTGACGGTCTCTTGAATTCAGAGATGGCCCACTCGATCCTACTTTTATCTCAAATCCTCTTGCCCTACCTTTGGTTCATTTGCATCGCTGGATTGCTCTCTGGACTCCTCCACAGCGAAGGAGACTTTGCGAGGCCTGCTGGGATGGCTGTCTTACTTAATTTGGTATGGATAGCTGCGCTGCTTGTCACTGGAGAGTCTTTTCTATTTGGCGAGGGATTTCATTGGGGTCCTGAGGAACGGGTCTTGGCCCTTGCGGGGGCTCTCGTTCTCGGCGGCGCAATGCAACTGGCCTTGCAAGTCTGGGGTTGTTCCTCTGTGGGATTTCCTATTCGTCCCAGTTTGCAATTGGGGGAGGACTACAAGAGGGTTAAGGCTTTGTATATCCCTATTGCCTTTGGCATGGCGATAGAGCAACTGAACATCTTTGCAGATCGTGGAATTGCTTGGTTGTGCGTGGAGTCAGCTGGGGGAGTGGCAGCGCTCTACTATTCCATGAGACTGATTCAGCTTCCCATCGCTTTGATTGGAACGGCCCTGGCCACAGTACTCTTTCCAGCCTTCGCAAAACTGGCCGCCTCGGGGCAGGGCGATCTCCTCCGTGATCATTTGAAGAAGGCGCTACGAATCACTGTTTTCATCACTTTGCCGGCAGCCGTGGGGCTTTGCATTATGAGTGAAGAGATTATCTCGTTACTTTTCGAACGGGGACGGTTTGGGGCGGAAGAGAGCGCCAGAACTGCGTTCTGTTTAGTTTGCTATGGCGTGTCAGTCGTCATGATCTCCCTGAGCGCTACTCAAATTCGCGCTTATCATGCACGCCAAGATAGTCAAACGCCGGTGAGAGTGGGTGTCATCGCTGTCATCCTCAACTTTGTCTTAAATTTGATACTGGTCCAGGTGATGGAAGAAGCCGGCTTGGCGTTGGCGACAAGCCTTGCAGCGAGCTTTAGTTTCTTCACTTTGTTGTGGAAAGATAAAGGCGATTTCGCAGGATTCTCCATGGCCATGCTCCGTTGCTCGGCTCTGTCTGCGGTTATGGCTGTGGCCTGCTTAGCAACCCTTAGCGCTCTTCCAAATAGTTCGGGCCCACTTATTCGGGTCGTCGTGCCTGTTGCCGTTTCGGTTCTCGTCTATGGAGGGCTAGCTTATATCCTCAAAGTTCCCGAGTGGAAACAGGCCCTTCTTCTCAAGCAAGGCGCGGATGGCTAAGAATCGATAACAATAGGGCTTGAATCCTTGCAGCAGTTCTCCATCTTCAAGCCAGCGTTGCTGAGAACTATTCGTCACTTTGCCGTTCACTATGTCCGTATGATAAATCGGCGGAGTCGGCGATGGATGCCGGATTCAATCGAGGATTTCTAATGCTGACAATGTGAACCGTGTTTATGATCGATGCTTTGTTTATGGGCAGCGCCTCAGCGGAGTCTAAAAGTGATTTTGAAAAGCCAGGTTGTCGCTGTTTATCGA
>JARGOJ010000031.1:0-1830 GCA_029210225.1 Planctomycetota bacterium | reverse complement strand
CTTTGTCCCAGGTATCAAACTTGTGGAGTGTATGGTTGGCAAAGGGTGATCCCAGGTATCGATGAAAGTCGTGAATGTTTCCTTTCTTTGGAGATTGATTGGGTAAATGTCTCTAAATTTGTCGCGGACCAGTTTCCGATAGAAGAAGCCGCATCTACAATCACCGAATCTTCAAAGAGTTTCGAAAACGGAAAGGCTTTCTGTGAGACTTCAATATTTTTTGTTTAGCGCCCTTGCCAGTGGTCTATTGTTCTTTTGCCCTCCGGTCTTTGGTGACGAACATATACGGTTGGCGAAGCATCCATCGCTCAGCCCGAACGGCAAACGGCTGACGTTTTCATGGAATGGTGATATCTGGATTGTGGACACCAAGGGTGGTGTCGCTCGACGTTTGACTCACAATGCGGCCGAAGACTATCTACCCAGGTTCTCACCAACAGGTCAAGAGATTGCATTTACAAGTCGACGGACTGGCGCGAGCCAGGTTTTTGTTATGTCGTCGTCGGGCACGAAAGTAGAGCAGTTAACTTTCCACAGTGAAGGAAGCGCTCTAGAGGAATGGAAACCAGACGGTTCAGGTCTTATCGTTTCTGCGTCCCGTGACCATTTTTGGCGTCATGCAGGTCGCTTCTTTGAAATCTCAAGGAAGGCTCGAACTGGCGAAAAGCTCTTGTTCGATGCCTATGGGCAGTGGGGACGAATGTCTCCTGACGGACAGGAGTTCATTTTCAGTCGGGAAGGGACTCGTTGGTGGCGCAAAGGTTACACGGGTTCTCAGAGTTCCCAGGTATGGTCTTACAATCTGAAACGGAAGTCCTTTAACAAGCTAGTCACTGGAAAAACGGCGAGCCGATACCCGCTTTGGAAGCCAGATGGAACAGGGTTCTACTATGTCAGCCAAGAATCGGGTTCACTGAACCTTTGGACTTCTAATTTGAAAGGATCGAAAAGGCAGCTGACGTTTTTTGGAGATGACTCCGTTTTAACTCCAACGATTAGCGCGGACGGGTCCAAGATCGTTTTCCGGCATCTCTTCGACTTCTATCAATTAGACACTCGGGCGAAGAACCCCCGAGCGGAGCGCATTAAAATTAGTTGCGCGGGGGATTTCGCTAAAGATCGTTTCTTAAACCGCGTTTTGACGAAAGCGACAGATGTAACTCTCTCTCCGGATGGATTGAATATTGCCTTTATTGCCGGGGGAGATGTGTGGGTCATGGATTGCGAACTTCGAGAGCCACGTCAGGTGACTAAGACTGCGGAGGAAGAGAGAGAGCCGCAATTCTCACCGGATGGTCAGTCTCTTCATTTCGTCAGTGACTACATGGACCAGACCGATATCTGGCGGGCGAAAAGGAGCGACCCCTCTCGATATTGGTGGCAGAACATTCGCTTTGAGATGACGGCGCTAACCAATGATTCAGCGGTCGAATCCTCTGTGAAATGGAGTCCTGATGGCAAAAGGATCGCGTTTACCCGAGATCGAGGAGACCTCTTTACGATGGATGTTGATGGGAAGCAACTTCGCTGTCTCCTCAATTCTTGGAATACCCCCCAATATAATTGGTCCCCTGACAGCGGGTGGATCGTGTATGCAGTGGAAGACAACGACTTTAACAGGGACATTTGGATTGTGCCGTCTGACGGGTCGGCGAAGGCGAGGAATGTCTCACGGCATCCGGATAATGACTCGGGTCCAACGTGGTCTCCTGACGGCTCGATGATCGCGTTTACTGGCCGTCGTTCTGAAGATGAGACGGACGTTTACTTCATTCAATTGCAAAAGTCGACGAGCCAGGCCAATGAAAGGGATCGACGTTTGGCTAAGGC
>JARGOJ010000995.1:2246-3487 GCA_029210225.1 Planctomycetota bacterium | reverse complement strand
ACCGTCCGTAAGTCTTCGTCCCGCTCTGTCTTTTGACCGAGGACATGAAAGAGCAAAGCTCGACGATGCAATAAAAATACTTGCTTCGAATCTCGTTTTAGCCTCGTCGACAAACTTTCAATCTCAGCTCGGAGGGCTTTTTTCTCGCTCTCGGTATGGGGAATTGCCGGAACAGGTTCTTCCCCGAGATAGGAAGCGAGGGCCAATTGGGTCAGCTTGACGTTGACTCCAGGGAGAGCCACTTCCAGCCATTTACTTGGTGTTGCTGGAATCAAGCGGCTCTTCGATGGGCCCCAGCTGCCAGCTTGGAGGACATAAAAATCTTGAGTTCCCCGTGGAACGAGACCGAGGCAACGGTCGTGAAGACGGAGCCGGAAAGCCACCTCCCCTGTTTTTGCTCTGAAGCTAATGATGTCACTGCCTTGGACAAGAGTGACAAGCCACTGCCCTTCATGATTGACGAGCCGGGGATGCTGCGGCGGCAATGAGTTCGTGGCCAAGTTCCCAGCAGGATAACGCCAAAGCTCCTTCTCGGACTCTGAGTCGATCACGATCACAAGCCCTGCCACGCTGTCTTGATAGAAGCGGACTGGAGCGGCGTCTGGGGCAGCTAAGAACTCACGAGGGATGCCCGAGGCCTGATCGGCCAGCACCGATCGCGCCCCCAGCTTCGCCAAAGCCTTCGCCAAGAAGTCTCTTTCGGCCTTCTCGGATAGGAAGCGAGTCCAGCTAGTGAGGAGTATGGCGTCGGAGAGATCCCCGAGAGGCTTGGATAAATCTTGACGGTGCTCCTGCCATGAGGCCAGCGCAGCTGCGACTGTGGGGCTCGGTCGACTCCTACGAAGTTCTTCGAATCGCCTTCGCTGGGAATCACTGATTTCATAGTAGAGGAAACGACAAGACCGCCCTAAGTGACCATTTTGAAGTGATTGCCAGGAGGCCATCAAAACCAAATTTGGCAGGTCACTCTGCGCGCTTGTCCAGCCAGCCTGATTGAGAGTCGTCTGGAGTCCGTCCAAGTTCCGACCAAGTAGCGGGTCGTTGGAGTGCAGCTGAACCCAGGCTTCGCTCGTTTGCTCTGGCAATCGCTCTTGAGCGTCGGCCTGCTTATCTTCCGCTTGGAGACGGGTTGAGATCGCGCTCAACCAGGTGCCAAGAAAGATCGCCATCACGACCAAGCCCCCCGCCGTGAGCAGTCGATTGCGGCGTTTATTCATTTGTCGCCGCGCCGCGCTTCCTAG
>JARGOJ010000995.1:1097-2236 GCA_029210225.1 Planctomycetota bacterium | reverse complement strand
GGGTCATGGGCGGGGTTATCTGGGAGTTGTTCGATGAGGTCTAGAGCCTCAGCACCGTAGCCCTGTTCGAGGCATCGATCAATTTGAATCAGCAGCGTTTGACAGAGCAGCTCGGAGGCCGCTTCCGCTTCGGGCCATATCTCCAAAGCTTGGGTGAGAATCCACTGGGCCTTTTTCGCCGACTCATCACGACGAGTTTTGGGGTCTGAGTCGTGCAAGATTTGTCGAGCCCTATCGATCAGGCTGAGGGCTTCCCGGTGAGACTGATAGATTTTTATCTGCGCCTGGAACGCTTCCACGCTCTGAATACGATCTTCTGGAGCTGCGGCCAGGGCATCCATACAAAGCTCTTCAAGGTCGTAAGGAATCTCTCTCTTTGGAGCTCGGTCTGAAGGCCGCTCCACTTCTCCAGCCTGAGCAGCGAGCAAGCAGGCAAGCACGGATTTGCCGCGGTGGGGAGGAGTCCCGGTGAGAATCTCGTAGAGCATGGCGCCTAGTAGGTAAACATCGGACCATGCGCCAATCGCTTGATCCTTGCCTTCGGCTTGCTCGGGAGACATGTATGCCGGGGTCCCAGAGGGGCCAGAGGAGAGGCCGGCGAGCTGCTTCAACTCGGGGAATTCTTGGGCCCGGAAGGCGAAGGCCAAACCCCAATCCATGACTTGCACTTCGCCGAACTTGCCAACCATGACATTCTCTGGTTTGAGGTCTCGGTGAAGGATCCCCTCGGCGTGCGCGTAGGCCATCGCGTCTCCGACCTGGGAGAGAATATCGAGATAGTGAATCAGCCGCTTCGGAGAATCATTGGGTTCTCGTTTGAGGAGGGCTTTGAGTGATTCTCCGCGGACGAGCTTCATCCCCATGAAGAGCCGATCGTTTTCGGCCTTCCCGAGATCGTGAACGGGAACAATATTAGGATGTTCCAGGCGGCCTGTGACCATGGCTTCGAGCACAAACTGTTCGACGAGTTCGGGCTCTTCTTCGAGGCTTGGCTGAAGCATTTTCAAGGCGACTTTTCGGCGAAGATTTTGCTGTTGGGCTTGGTAAACGATGCCCATGCCTCCCTCGCCGAGCTGGTGATCGATGATGTATTGCGACAGCTTCGGATTGTCGCTCATACGCCGATCAGCGCCCTCTTT
>JARGOJ010000995.1:0-1087 GCA_029210225.1 Planctomycetota bacterium | reverse complement strand
TCTTTCATTAGGATCGTCGCGCTCTGTAGCGACTGGAGCCAACTGGGTTCTTCCCTGATCGTCACAGCGCCTTTAAGGGTCACGGTTGGGTCGGATCCGGCCCCCCGCTCTCCCAACGCCTTCCCCCAGCGCCCCAGAGTTTCCTCGATTTTGGCTTTCATATCGGGGTTGGCAAAGACGAGGGTTTCGGCGAGAGATGGATCGAGCTTGCTCGCGATATCAGGGAGCGCGACGGTCACATCTTCGGGATTGGGACGCTTTTCAGGATCGTCGTCAGCAGTCATGCGGGTGGCTTCGTCTCTTCGGGTCGGTTCAACCTCGCTATGATAGTCCGTAAAGGAGAGAAGCACCAAATGCAAGATTTGGAAAGTCTCAATTCCCCTAGCAGCCGGGGAATTTCTTGAAATGGAAATTGACGACGAAAATTCAATATCAATAAATTATATATCCGTATAAATCTAAAACCATAACTCTACAATCACATTGATATATGTATGAGTATATTGAGTGACAAAGGACCGTGACGGCGGAGATTGGTAAAGAAGCTCCAAAGCCCACCAACGCTCACCTTCGATTGTCCGAATATTAAGGATTAGAAGATTAAGAGCGGTCCAATCGCGCTCCATATCGATTGGGACGAAAGCGAGACATCATCCCGGTCTTGGGCCAGAGCGTCGATTTATCGTAGACGGCGCCTTCAAAGCTGCAGACGCTTAAGTCTGTCTCTTCAAAGTTGGCGCCACGGAGTGACGCGCCCTTAAAGCAGACGCCCTTCATACTGGCCCCCTTGAACTTGGCCGCCGATAAATCAGACCCGGAGAAGTCTGCGCGGGTTAAATCGGCCGCGCTAAAATCGGCGCCGCGTAGCCGAGCCCGTTGCCATTGACTCTCCTGCATTTGACCATGTTGAAAGACAGCGTCCTCAGCCATGGCATCCTGGAAAAAGGCTCTCTGGAAGTTCCCTCCCGCGGCCTTCACCGACTTCATCTTTGAATTCAGGAACTTGGCCCCACGAAAACGTCCGCTTCGAAGGTCGCTCTCATCCAGATACGCCTCATGGAAAGACGCTTCGACGACCAGCGCATGA
>JARGOJ010000994.1 GCA_029210225.1 Planctomycetota bacterium | reverse complement strand
TCGGGATAGCCGATTCCGCTCCGGATTCCATGAATTTGAAGGTCACCAACGCTGAGATTCGAACCCCGTAACTCTCGTTTTTCAATGCCTTAACCAGCTCCGGAACCACCTTTTCCAGCTGACTTCCCCCACCAAAGCGAGCGACATCTCTAAGGGCGATAGCCGCAAGCAGACGAAGGTCCTTATCTTGATCTTTCAGCCCCTCTAAAAGGGCTGGTATCGCCTTCGTCGCAGACTTAGGCGCCACTTTACCCAAGGCAGCCGCCACAAAAACACGAACATTGCGATCCTCATCGTCCAATGCCTCAATGAGAATAGGAATCGCTTTTGCGCCTATCTTTTCAAAGACTTCAAGCGCTTCTGCCCAGGTCCCTTTATTAGTTGAGATCCCAAAGAGCGCTGGGATTGCTTTCACCCCGATCTTGCCCAAACTTACGATTGCGGCTCTACTCGCCTCGTAACTCTCGTCCTCTAAAACCTTGATGAGCGCGGGGATCGCCTTCTCTGCTTTGGGGCCCATCTCTCCCAAAGCGTTCGCCGCCGATTCACGCACCTCCTTATTCTTGTTTTGTAGGGTCTTCAGCAATGCTGGAATGGCCCTCACTCCTATTCTTCCAAGAGCATAGCCAATGCTAAGGCAAAGAGCGCCGCCACCAGTTTCCAATTGTTCAATGAGCGCTGGAATGGCTTTCCCGGCCTTCGGCCCGATCTTCCCCAGAGCTGAAACGGCCTTAATCTGAACAGAGTAATTCTCATCCTTGAGGGCTCGAATAAGCGCGGGGACCGCTGCCTTAGCGTCACGTGAGCTCAGAGCTCGTCCTATGTTCCCAAGAGCGGATATTGCGCTTTCGCGAACCGCGTCGTCCTTACTTTTCAAAGTCTCAATGAGCGCTGGAGCCGCCTTCGTTCCTATTTCAGCCAGGGCTTCTTCGGCAAAAGTTCTCCGATCTTTGTTTTTAAAAGCAGCGATAAGCGCCGGAACCGCTTTGGGTCCCATGGCCCCCAATGCCTTCATCGCTAAAACGCGGGTTGCAAAATTCTCATACGTTGACCCTTTCCCAGCCTCAATAAGCGCCGGAATCGCTTTCACGCCTATCTCCGCTAGGCCATAGGTGGAAAGAGAACGAACATACCGGTCCTTGTCCCTCATTGCCAAAGTAAGCGCTGGAATCACCTTGTCAGCAACCCTTGAGTTCTCAGTCTGAGCAAATTCTAAGAATATCGACACCACCGCAGCGCGAACGTCTTTATTCTTATCTTTCAAGGCCAAAAGTAAATCTGGAATGGCCTTCGGCCCAATTTTAACAAGAGCTGCCTCAGCGCTGAGAACCACAGCGCGCTCCTTGTCATTCAGGCTCACTATCAGCGCGGGAATGGCCTTCTCAGCGCGAGCTCCGATTTCCTCCAATGCATTCGCTGCAAAAACACGAGTCAGAGCACTTTTATTCTTAAGACTTTGAATCCATTGAGAGACCGTTTTCCCTTTGTGTTGGGCTTCTTTAATGATCTTGCCCGGGCTCTCTTGAGCCCATGAAGAAGGTGTCGCACCGAAAATGGAAATGATTACTAAAAGCTGAAACCTAAGCTGCATTATTTTCATTTTTGCTAATCTAATTAGAGCTATTCCTAAGTGATCATTCTAATTCGTTTTTAAGACGAATTCCCTCTAGTCAGAAAGCTAAGTTTTCTGAAAGAAATCTCAATGAAAATCCACGCCCTGTTTGCCACGAAAACAAAGGACCCGAGGATCCCTTCGACTCCGGATGGACTCCCATAGATGGAGCGCTGGGAGCCCATCCTGTTTGGCGCGCTTAAAAGTGCTGGTGAGGCTTTCCTATCAGAACCAGTCGATCTCTTTTTGGTTGTGATAATAGAGGCGTCCGAGGACGTTTCCGGTGGCCATCAATCCATAGATGTAGACGGCCCAACTGAGGAAAGTGGTAAAGAAGAACATAATGAAGAAGTAGAGGCCGCCATTGCCGAGGGCCGCTTGGAGGACATTGCCAAAGGAGAATTTAATAAGGGGTTCGGCGAGCCATGAGATCACCATAATGAGGAACCAGAAGGGCACGAACTTCAGGAAGTAATCCCGCTTCATGAGGAACATTGTTCGAAGCACAGCCGGAACATTAAAAACAATGGTCCAAGTTCCAAGCAAGGCCGACATCATGGCCGCGACAGGGTAATAAATAATCACAAAGACCAGCGTGAATAACATCGCAACAATGAAGAGGATAATTTGCAGGCCGCTATTGAGCATCGAGAAGATGCCTGTCCCTCCCGACTCTAATTTCCCTTCCTTGAAATCCGTACAGAGCTTCAAGAACGCGATCTCATCGACGCCTCCTGTGTTGTAGTTAAACAGCTCCCCATAAGAAACTAATTGTTGAATTTCACCGTCTTCATCAATAAAGACATAACTGACGCCGCCCTTATTGGCAAAAGCCAAGACCCCCGGAAACTGACTCTCCTTCGTATACATGAGGTTGATTGACGTCGCCACATCCGAGGTGTCAATTTCAAATTCCGGGTCTTGCAAAGCACAAGCATAGCGAAGCTCTGGGCGTTGGTCCGCGACCTTTGAGAGGAGTTGATAGGCTTTATGCTCTGACAAGCCGTAGTCAAAATTGTTAAAGCGACTGGGCGCGCAAAGCGCCAGAATTGTTTTCGATCCTTTGTATTGAGCAAGGGGAACGTCACTCTGACTGGAATCTTGAAAGGTCAACTCCGCGACGCTCTCGCCATTTAGTCGATTTCGCAGCGCGGCCTTCGCCGCTTTCCCACCAGCCTTCACAGTGTTGGCGCCCTGAAAATAGAAGATCAGCGCAAATACGAGAAATGTCGCGAGCTTGCAAACAACATCAACCGCAATTATTCGCACTCCGTTCCCTGTTTCAGAGATATCGGGCCAATCGGGGAGGTCTTTGCGACCCTTTGCGGCAGTATTAATGATGCGCGAGTAGTAGGCATAAACATAGAAATAGGGAATCAAACCTATAAAGAAGTACGCCAGACCGCCGACCAAGGAGAGGCCGCCAAGCAGGATTCCACCCAAGATAATCCCCACGATACCGAGGGGGGAGAACGGAAAAGCCAGCGCCTGGCCGAGGTTCAAACTGAATTTAGGAATCTCTGGCTCTGCGAATTCATTGGCCCAAGGTGGGTCATTCTCCTTTGTAGCGCTGGGGACAGGAATGGGGTCGAGATGAGCTGCCGGGATCGGATCGCCGAAAGCCTGGCCGACAACGGGACTCTTCTTGGTGCTCTTTCTCCGCGTCGCCTTGTCCAATTGTGGGATAGGCGGTGGCAGAGGTTCATCAATTAATTCAAAGACTCCTCCCCCGGCTTGGGGAACTGCTGGAGCGACATCTTGCGCGGCGTAAGAATGTTCGGCCTGTTCGGCCATCATCTGTTGGAACTCATTGGCGCGGCTTGAAACCTTAGGCTTCGCTCTGGCGCCGGGGTTTTTATTTGGAAGGCCTCTCTCAACG
>JARGOJ010000993.1 GCA_029210225.1 Planctomycetota bacterium | reverse complement strand
TCTATTACGTATCCGACCTGCCCCTCGAAGAAAATCACAACCTCTCGATGAGCCTCGCGCCATGGGAAGGCATTCCTCCGCTCTACGCGACAACCCGGGCGGTGCTCAACCAGATCCTATCCTGTGATCGATGATGGTCAGCTAGAACAGTTGAAGCGTCGCTTCGAGTCGGATCCAGACGACCTGCAAGCGCTGCTGCGTTATATAGATGGTTTACGACGCCTGGACCGTCCGTTCTTGGAGATGGCTTTGCTTGGAGTGGCAAAGGGAATTCCCATTGGGCCTGAAGGCATACATCGGGACTGGTTCAAAGTTTATTGGAAGCCATTTACGTTCTGGAAAGGCGACAGACTGAGCACTGAACTCGCTGGGCCCTTCGTCGATCTCAGCCACCGGTCCATGAACCGGGCGACTCTGACCGACTTTGATCTTTGTCACAGTCGGTTTCACTTAAGCGAAATGAAGGGTCTTATTCTCAGCCAAAGCCAGCTTCGACACGGCGATTTTACGGATTGCGATTTAAGTGCCGGTGGGGCCCTTTCGATCTCTGCACAATTCTCCGATGTCGACGCATCCGACTGCAACTTGGGGCGAAGTCATCTCAGGGGCGCGACCTTTCAGGATACTCTGTTTCGGCGAGCCTCCTTTCACGAGGCGAAGATGGTCGGCGCCTTCTTCTACAGCTCCAATTTCGACGCGGCTGATTTTCACCTGGCTCAGATCGACGCTTCTCGTGCTTATGATTGCAATTTTCAAAAAGCGAAGTTCCACGAGACCAGCATGGATGGCCTCATATTTGACACCGAGACCCAATGGCCAGCTGACTTTGACCCATTCTCTAACGGCGCCCTCGCCGAAATTTAGGCCCGAAAAACGTAAAAGGGGACAAATTGCACTGTCCTCTTGATCACCATCAATATGTGTTCGATTCGCTTACTCTGCGAGGCCTCGCTTCACCTGTGAGATCAAGTGACGCAACTCTTCGGCGCTCATTTGGGTGCGGCTTCGCTCAAGATAAGATTTAACTATGGAAACTGTTCCGCTGATTAACTGATCCCCGGTGTCGACGCGGCCATAGCCAACACCCGCATAGTCGTTCTCATCGCTTGAAGCGCGCTCGCCAAGGGCTTCGTCGTAAAGCTCTTGAAAGCGGCGCTCGGTCTCGGGTAGGAGAGTCTTCACCATATCCCGCTTCCAGTTTCCAATGGACGATTTAGAGACTCGGAATCGACTCGCGAGCTCTTCGTCGGTGATGCGACGACCTTGACGTTTTTCCATCAAAGCTCGTAAATCGCTCAAGCGCTGACTGATGCTGATCTCATCTCCGAGGACAGTGGACTCGGAATCGGAGTGGCCGTGCATCATTAAAGAATCGTTTGCGCTAAGTGCCTCATGGCTCATTTTTGTTTCACTCATTAGTTTAGGGTCGGTTTCTGTATAGGAATTCACGACACAGCCTTCCTAACCTGGTCAATTTTTGCAGACTTTGTGGGATGTCCAAGAATCTCGACCTTAGTCAGCACGCATCTTTTGTATGAAATACTGCTTTATGCGCGATTCTTCATCCCACAACGCTCTTCCCTTTTGGAAGCCAAAAGTTTCAGCACATTTATTGCTAGAGAAGAGGGCAAGTTAAGCGACAGAGATGTTTGTTTTGAAGCTGATACATGCTCTTTTGCGCCTTGCGGCCGGTAGTATAGTCTTAGAGAGTTCGAATAACCACAGCGGACTCAGAGAGAAAGCCCGATTTTTTCCCATAAGGAAGACACTCAGGCGAAGAGATTCGCTTTTTTCCAGGGCGTGCTTCCCTTGGAAAATGGCTCTATTTATGTTTTGCTTAACGTAATTAAGTCTGGATTGTTATGGGATTTAGGAGGTTTTTCATGCCGAAGCTACCCAAGCAGCCATGGGCTCGATGCGTGGCCCTAAAGAGTCGTCCCCAGGACAACGAGCGAGGCGGAATTTGGCTTTGGATCATGGTCCTCGTCATTGCCGCGGGCGCCGTCGGCGGCGGTGTCTACTATCGCGAGCAGACGCTGGTGCAAGAGGGAGAGAAAGCCCTCACCGAAGCCGAAGGCCACTATCAAGCCAAAGCCTACGATAAGGCTGAAGAATCCTATCAACTGGCTCTTGAGAAATGGACCGCGGTTGGACCCTGGACTCCTCTCAACAAGGAAGCCCTCGTCGCGGAGCGCAAATCTCTTATGGGACTGCTGCGTTCCCGAATCCGCAATGTCTCCGACAAAGACCCACTTCTCGCCGAGCGGCTGCTAGGGCAGCTCCGCACTCTCGATGAGAAAGCCGGAGAAGAAACCCTGGAAGAATTGATCCGAGAGCGCTTCTCAGTGTCACTTTTGTTGTCTTTAGAGCAGAAGGGCTATAAGAAGTTGGATCAAGTTCGGAAGCAACTACAGTCAGCGTCGGGCCCGATCTCTCCAGCATTGAAACAACTCAGCGCGGACGGTGCCAAGCGGGGCAAAGCCCGAGATTATGTCTCCGGCTTGATCCGCTTGCTCGTTCAACAACAATGGAAAAAAGTGGATCGGCACATTATCGAGAAGGCTGTCCTTAAGGAGTCCGAGGGCGTCTTTAAGGGCTTCAAGAAGGAATATCAAGAACTTGTCGCGAAGGAGAAACGGGCGAAGGAGATATTCGCGTCTTGGAACAAATTGAATGAGTGTGACTCAATGATCCAAGGTTGGACTCTTAAGCTACGAAAAGATGCCCGATTTTTGGGCGATTTACACAACAACCCCGACCACGACAAATACGACTTCCCTACTATGCCTGATGGTGACACGGCGGGCTTTGAGACTCTCATCAGTGAATTCAATAAAAAGAGGGATTCATTGAAAGCGCTTCATGGCAGATTCCGGGACCTCGCCAACGATTACGCGGACATGAGCCTCATTGAGGCTTCCCCAACAAAGGACCACATTAAATTGATCTTCATGGATCGCTTCGAAGTGACCCGGGAAAGATTCAAAAAGCAGTTCCTAGATAAGGGTGGTTACACCAAGAAGCTCAAAGACAACTGGTCTGAAAAAGGTTGGGAAAGCATCGTCGTAACCCGAGAGATGACCCAGCCTGAAAATTGGAACACGGACGAATCGATGCTCCGCCCGGTCAGCCACGTCAGTTTTTGGGAAGCTCAAGCGTACGCGAAAACCGTAAATAAGCAGCTTCCCACAAAAGCAAACTGGCTAGCAGCCTTAGCTGGGGAGAAGTATCCTTGGGGCTCTGAATGGGTTGAAGACGCAACGAACCTCGCCGTGAAGGGAAAAAAATTGGAACTTCGTGAAGTGGGGAGCTTCAGCGGGGGTCGAAATAGTGGAGGCATCTCTGATCTCTTTGGCAATGTTCGGGAGTGGGCTTACGAAGATGGTGATAATCCCTCTGAACCACGCGCCTGGCTGATGGGTGGATCTTTCGAGACAGAAGAGAGCTTTGTGAAGCAACTCGATAAGACAGTTCTCTACGAGCGGGACGCTG
>JARGOJ010000992.1 GCA_029210225.1 Planctomycetota bacterium | reverse complement strand
CTTCTACAGCCCGTTCCGGGAGAAGTTGAAGGCCGCGAAAGCGAACATGAAGGCCCTCAACGAGGATCCGCCGAAGGCCGACGTTAAGTGCGATCAATGTCAGTCGGACATGGTTTACAAATACAACAAGCGCGATTTGAGTCGCTTTCTTGGCTGCGTGAACTATCCGAAATGCCGCAACACTCTGGCCCTGGATGAAGAAGATCGTCCTCAGATTCCTGAAGAGACCGACAAGGTCTGCACCGAGTGCGGTTCGTCCATGGTCATTCGCAACGGCAAGAACGGCAAGTTCATGGCTTGCTCCGCTTATCCCAAGTGTAAGACCACCCACGAGATCGATGCGGAAGGGAAAGTCACGAAGGCGCCCGATTTCGACGAAGAGATTGAGTGCCACGAGTGCAAGAAGCCGATGCAGCTCAAGCGTGGCCCATTCGGTTACTTCCTCGGCTGTAGCTCCTATCCCAAGTGTCGCGGCAAGCGCAACGTGCAGATCAACGAGGAAAACAAAGCGATCCCCATGGAGCCTTCGGAGAACGAAGGTCCGGTCATCGATAAGAAGTGCACCAAGTGCAGCGCGCCCATGAAGCTTCGTCGCTTCCGTCGCCGCGCTTTCTTAGGTTGCAGCGCTTATCCCAAATGCCGGGAAACCGCGTCCTTGCCCAAGGATTTCAAATTGCCTCCGCCGCCAAAGCCCAAAGAAATTGGGGAAGAGTGCCCCGACTGTTCCAAGCCGCTTGTGCTCAGGACCGGGCGTCGCGGCCACTTTGTCGGCTGTAGTGGCTATCCCGAGTGCGCCTTCACCCGTCAGAAGGTCCAGTAGATAGGTAAATCTCATCTTCAAGAATCGGCGGCAGTTGGAAGCTTGGCGGTTCTTGAAGGGCTGAGACCGAATAGGAAAAGGATTCCGAACAATTTCGTAGAAAGTTGATAAACCGATGGTTTACTGGCTCGTCATAGTTTGGAATCCATAAGAATCAATGACCGTCTTCAAATGGGTCGGAGAATCCTTGTCATGAAAAGCGCCACCTTTATTCTCATCCTCTTACTTGTGTTCGCTCCCGGCTGCGCAACGATCACAGGAACCACGACCGGCGCCTTCACCGGTGCCGTCGACCTGCCTAGCGAGAGCTACAAGCAATCGGAGAGCGTTAAGGACTTCCCTTTCCTCTTCGCCCCCATGGTGGTCGTCACAGGTGCTATTGGCTTCGGAGGAGGTCCGCTCGCTGGTCTTGTGAAGGGTTTCTCAGCCGATATACAGTGGCTCGTCGATTGGGTTAGCTATGGCAAAGTCTTTGGGTCCTTCGAGAAAATTAGCATTTGGCGCCCTTGGACCTTCTCGATTGAGCAGTACCGCAACGAGCCCGAAGCGTCGAACTTAGAGGGCGAATAGTCAATTCCCAGCCCGTCTTTGCCGATATATCTTTCTAGCAGCACTCAACTTAGCTGAGTCTCTCAAAGCACCCTCTTTAGGGTGTCTTTTTGTTTAGGGATATTTTTGGTGGAAGCTTTCGGGACCTTTGTCCTTCTCGTCCTTCCGCAACGCTGAGAAAACACAGGGGAGAACGATGGCTGATATTGCCGACGGCGAAACCGTCGAGATGAAGGGCTCCGCCGCGAAGCCTTACCAACTTAAAAACACTGGGGGAGTCTACTCTTGCTCCTGCCCCGCTTGGCGAAATCAATCCCTCGCGATTGAGCGACGGACCTGCAAACATCTTCGAAAATACCGTGGTGAAGAGGCCGAAAAAGAGCGCTTAGGGGGAGATATTCCCGAGGCCGTGAAGGCCAAGAAATCAGATAAAACGGCGCCTCCGCTTTTGCTCGCCCACACCTGGGACACCGATCAGGACCTCTCCGGATGGTGGATGAGCGAGAAGCTCGATGGGGTCCGCGCATACTGGGACGGCAAGCAATTGCTCTCGCGTCAGGGAAACCTCTTTCACGCCCCGGACTGGTTCCTTGAAGGATTGCCCTCAGATGTCAAGCTCGATGGCGAGCTTTGGCTGGCGCGTAAGGAGTTTCAGAAGACTGTGAGCATCGCTCGTCGTCAGGACAAGAGCGATCATTGGAAAGAGCTGAAGTATCTCGTGTTCGATGCGCCTCACCACGTGGGGACCTTCGAGGAGAGATTGACATTCTTGGAGGATCTGGTGGAGAGCCTGGCTCACGACTTCTTGGAGTATCTGGCGCAGGATCCTTGCAAGGACCTGGATCATCTTGCCGAAGAGCTGGCCCGTGTTGAGGCGCTTGGGGGGGAGGGCCTCATGCTTCGCAAGCCCAAGTCTAAATATGAAGCAGGCAAGTCTTCGACGCTGCTCAAAGTGAAGACTTTCCTCGACGACGAAGCGCTTGTTCTGGGACATCAGGGAGGAAAAGGAAAGCACAAGGGGCGCCTTGGAGCGTTGCTTGTGAGTTTAAAAAATGGCACTCAGTTCTCTGTCGGGACAGGCTTCTCCGATGCTCAACGGAAGAATCCACCAGAGATCGGGAGCTTCATCACCTTCCGCTATCAAGAGCTGACGAAGGCCGGTGTTCCCCGCTTTCCAAGCTTTGTTCGAGAACGCCCCGAGAGCGACGTCAGCGCAGAGCACAAAGCTTTCAAAGACAGCCAGAAGGAAGCACTCGCAGCCGCAAAGGCCCCGAAAAAAGTGACCAAGAAAAAGGCGGTCAAGAAGAAGACTGGGGCCAAGGGAAGCGTTGAGAGCAGTGAAAAGAAGGCCCCAGCAACAGCGCAAGTGACGCCCGCAAAGCCTGGGGAGTGTGAGCCCGGCGATGTTCGTTACTACGAATACAAAGATGAGAAGTCCCACAAGTTTTGGGAGGTGACGGTCTCAGGCTTAGAGGTCACGACGCGCTACGGTCGGATTGGCTCGGACGGTCAAAAGAAGACGAAGTCATTTAAAGACGGTGAAAAGGCCAAAGCGAACGCCGATTCTCAAGCGGCTAAGAAAGTCGCAAAGGGCTATGAGCTAGCGACAAACGACTAAGGGCTAATTGCTGGCTGGAGATTCCTGGGCCGCACTCATCGCATCCTGGGGGTCTATGCTTACCGAGGCCGCTTCTTCAGCCTGCTGACGGTCGTATTCTTCGTGGATGCGCTTGTGGTGAACGAGGGACAGCGCCGTGTAATAGACCGGGAAGAAGAGGCTGATCCACATGACGGTTTGGCTCCACGGCGCCTTAGGCGAGATGCTCACGGCGATGAGGCCCATTCCCCAAATGCTCCCGAGGATGATGGTGTAGGGCATCATGAGGCGGGTTCGGCTGGGGTAAATGTAGTGAATAGGGACAAAGACCATCAGGGCGAGGAAAGCAATAATGCCCACATTGACCCAGGGATGACTCTCTAAGACGAAGAGGTAGAGGACGAGAATATTCCAGTAAGACGGGAAGCCGACGAAGGCGTCATCGGTCTTGGCGGATTCCTGACAGAAGCCATAGCCGCTTGCCATCAGGGGAAAGATGGCCATGAACTCCCAACCGGGGGGGAGCACTTTGTAGACATA
>JARGOJ010000991.1:800-3511 GCA_029210225.1 Planctomycetota bacterium | reverse complement strand
GTCTCAGGCTTCGCGTGCGCTGCCATAAAGCCCGCGCCATCTTTGTATACGGGAACAAATCCAATCGATGAGAGCGCGTGAGCAGCCTGCTGGCGAATAGTTCGACCAATCTCCTGGTCGGTCTTTTCAAGGATCTCCTTTAAGTCGGGAATGAACTTCACGGCTTGGGACGATTGACTGTGGTAAACCCCCAGGACCACAATCGTTTCTCGTTTTAACTGGATGTCACTGCTTAGAGCGATGCTTGAGAGGGCGAGGTCAAGGTCGCGGCCCTTTCTTGAACCAATGCGACGGATCAATTGTTGTTTGAACGCGGTCGTTGTCATTAGGGGCAGGCCTTCGTTTAACAGGTCGACAGTCCAATCGGTGATTGTGAAGTTTGGGGCTTCTCTCTGAACCCCTGCACCCCCACCGATGAGATATTCCCAGGCGGCCAAACGAGCTTGCCAGGAGCCCTGAGTATTGCTCAGGAGGGTCCTCAGTAAATCTCGTCCTTCACGACTATTGTTGAGATTTAGAGCGGAGGCTTGCACGTAGAACTCCCGAGAATCGGAGAGTAAGACGCCGTAGAGGAGGTTTCTGGCTCGGACTCCGCCAATCTCTCCGAGGGCGCTAATTGCCTCGCGGTGTACATTTCTTGGGAGGGCGGGGTTATTGAGGGCATTTTCGAGTTCGGTGATTCGTGAGGATAGAGCTTCTTCGATATCGGCGCGACTCAATTTATTTTTGCGGGCGTTGACGTTCATATAACTGGACACAAGATCGATTGCGGCGACCTTCGTGCTCTGATCCTGCTCTTCGTCGTCAATGATGGCTTGCAGCTCGGCGAAGGTCTTATCAGACATAGTCCGAACCAGTGTTTGATAGACCGTGTCACGATACAGCGCGTCTCGATCTTGGAGAAGGATTTCAAAGAGCGCGTTGCTCCCTTCATCGAGGGCCATTTGTCCAATGGTGTGAACAGCGCGACTTCGATAGCTCGCGTCTTTCGACTGGTCAAAGGACGACTTAAGCCAAGGAATAAACTCTTTACTTGGGGTGATGAGCTTAAACAAATGAAGGGCTTTCAAGCCTTGAGCGTTTTCGTCAGGATTTGCGAGGGCCGTCTGAATGAGGCCGTATCCAACGTCCTTCATGAGCTTTTGCGCTGCTAGAACGGCCTCTTTTGCCTCAGGGTCATCGGACTTCTCAAAGGCCCTCACAGCTTTGGCCAGTCCAATCAATAAATCTAACTTTTGGGATGAATCGAACCCGTCGCTCCCGAGCAATTCACGAAACGCGGCAACTGTTGCGGTGCCGTTCTTCAACAGAGCTTTGAGTTTACTGAGCGCGCTGCGGTCACGCTTCAAGATTAACTGCTTCAGCAACTCTGCCGCTTCGGAGCTAGCGATGCGCTCTGTCTTCTCAGTCGTCTTCTTAGACGATCTGAGCCCTGGCGCTTTTTTTAATGTCTTTGTCTCGGCTTCGCGCTCATTTAATCTGGCGGTTTTCAGTTTAGAAGATTGAGTCCGTTGTTTTGTACCCGAAGCCTCCAAGTGAATGACGTTCCTTGTCAATTCTTCGTTTTCCCGAGCGCTCTTACTGTCGCTCACCGAGCTAGCAGAATTGCTCGTATTGGAGACCGGAGACAAGAATTGAAACAGCGCGGCGCTTGTCAAAATCAAAAATACTACGCCAAATAGGCCGACTCGACTTTTCAATCTCATAAGATCTCCTTATCCTGAACGCTCTAATACTCTATCGGTCAGCAGCCAAGCGCCGCGATAAATTTTCTCATTCTTTGAGAGCTCCCCCCAGATAATTGCGCCAATTGAAACGCCAACGGCCTTTTCTCCCAATATGTTAGGACAGTATTCATGAGATTTCCGTCACTCCACTTCCTGATCATTTTCCTCCTCCCCACGGTCGCATTTGCCCAGGGCTCAACCGATTTACTGACCGCCCGAAAAGGACACAAGACCAAGCTGACAAAGAAGAGTAAGGGAGATAAGGCACTCCCCGAGCCGAAGGGTCCATTCAAATTAGTCAAGTTTCCAGGGACGTTGGGAAAGATGAGCGCCTATCTCAGCCAGCCGAAGAAAGCTAAACAGAAGTATCCGGCAATGATTTGGATCACGGGAGGCTTTCCCTCTGGAGGAATTGGATCTTCGGCCTGGGAGCGGACTCGCAGAGATAATGATCAGTCGGCGAAGTCTTATCGATATGCGGGAATGATCATGATGTATCCCACTTTTCGCGGTGACGCGGGCAACCCAGGAAGCCAAGAAGGCTTTTATGGCGAAGTCGATGACGTCCTCTCCGCAGCCAAATATCTCGCAAAGCAGGACTTCGTCGATCCAAGTCAGATCTACCTCGGCGGTCACAGCACAGGCGGCACTCTTGCACTCCTCGCCGCAACATCGGGCTACAAATTCAAAGCCGTCATTTCATTTGGACCGGTCGATGACGTCACTGGTTACGGATCGGATGCCCTCCCCTTTGATATTGACAATGAAAAAGAGGCGAGACTTCGTGCGCCCATTCGTTACCTCAACGCCATAAAATGCCCGACCATCGTGATTGAAGGAAACGATGGGGGAAACTCAGCCGCTTTGCAAACAATGGAAAAAGCGAACAAGAACAGCCTTGTCCAATTTGTCGTCGTCAAAGGCGCGGGGCACTTCAATATTCTCGCGCCAATTAACGACTTCCTGGCCAAAAAGATTGCCAAG
>JARGOJ010000991.1:0-790 GCA_029210225.1 Planctomycetota bacterium | reverse complement strand
TCAGGCAAAAACTCCGACTTAAAAGTCTCGGCAAAGGAGCTTCAAGACGCATTTAATGAAGAACAAGTCGCCAACCGAGAGTCTGCCGATTTAGACACTCTCGCGCAATTACGTCGGGGAGGAGTCAATTTCCGCAAAGTGAACACCGTCCGTTACTTCCTCTATGCCAGAGAGAGGAAGCCCTTGGAGTCAGTGAGCAAGGGGCTCAGCGGAGGCGACTTTTCTCCTCAGTCCATTCAAAAGAAGCTTGATAGGAAGCAACGGTCCTACTACCTACTTGTCATTGAGAAAGACCTCAAATTAATCGACCTCGATGCTGTTTTTAAAGCGTCCAAGGTCGTCACTGACTCCGCTAAAAAGTTCAAGGCGCAATACGATGGATGGACCACGAAATGACGGCGTCGGCTTATTGGAATAGGGCAAATGCGAGCACCGTCAATTCGACGGCGACAACATAGGCGCCAAGTAGGAATAAAAGGAGAGTCAGCGTCCATAGGTTTGCGATCAATCCGCCCTTCCAACCGCGACTAATGACGAAGTAAAAGGGCAAAGTAAATTTCGTGAGTAAAACTATGGGCGCTCCCCAAGCTTTCAAGTTCAACCCGTGTTCCTTCGCGTCAAGGCTGACCCAAGCAAAGGCAAAGAATGCAGCGAGGCCTGTTGTCGCAAAGACAATGAAGTTCCAATCCCGGTACGGCAAATCAATGCACACGTCAAAAATTGCGTTTGCAACAACTGTCAGAATGAGCCAGTAAATGACTTTACGCTTAGCCGCGCTTAAGTCTCGCTT
>JARGOJ010000990.1 GCA_029210225.1 Planctomycetota bacterium | reverse complement strand
CGACGTTGGACCACATCTCAACGTGGACGTTTGAAGAGCCGCGACGGAGAGATTCAATGGCGTTGTGATCCCAGACGGTGGTCCAGCTATATCCTTTCCCCATGCTGCTGTTGCTGTAGCGGGCGCCGTTGACGCCGTGGGCGGTGAGGAGGTCGAGGAGTTCGACTTTGCGGAGGTCGCTGTTGACTTTGAGCTTGTGAGGAACCCCGTGGCGCTCAAAGATCTCTCCGAGCTTTCGGACGGTCTCGGGGTTGGTGAGGTCGATCATCTTGCCGTTTTTGGAGAGGCGGACATCGAGGAGCTCTTCACCGAAGTAGGCGGAGGATTTGACGTCGGAGGCGATATAGAAGCCCGGACCGGCGACCATCATATTGTCGGCGTTCGGGTTGCCTCGGATGTGGTTCATGTGGACGTCGCGCATGCGGCCGTTGTTGCGATCGTGAAAGATATTCACGCCATTCGCATCGGACCAGTGACGCCAGTTCATAGAGTTCGCATCGGTCCAGAGCACGGCTTTTAGGTCGCGAGCGAGGGCCTCATTATATCTATACGGTGCCGGCGCGTCGCCTTCCTGAGCGAAGACTGGGGCGGCAAAGAACATGACGGCAGCGAGGGCTGTCAAAGAAATTCGTCGATTCATTTCGACCTTCTTCTATAGCAGTGGGTCCAACATCTCAGACTAAGCTAGCAAATAACCTGAGATGGAATCGTTAGGGTTTTGCAAAGCTTTCTATTCTCTGTCGAGAACTTCGTAGAATGGAGCTGGAAGCCGTCTTTTCAAACGATGCGCCGAGGACACCATGGCTGAGAGCTTGAGGCAGATTCTTGACAAACGAAGCCGTCCCGGGGAGCTTTACAAAACGCTCTCAGATGGGCGTATTGAATGCTTCGCCTGCGCTCATCGCTGCCCTATCTCCGAAGGCTTCGACGGGGTCTGCAAGGTCCGTAGCGTCCGAGATGGTCAGCTTTGGGTGCCTGGGGGCTATGTGGCGGGATTGCAGATTGACCCCATCGAGAAAAAGCCCTTCTATCATGTGCTCCCAGGGAACGATGCCCTGAGCTTCGGCATGCTCGGCTGCGATTTACACTGTGACTACTGTCAAAATTGGGTTTCGTCCCAAACTCTTAGAGATGAACAAGCCGTCGCCAAGCCGAGAGATGTCAGCGTTCAGCGCTTGATAGAAGCCGCTGGTCAGGGGCGAGCGCCGGTCATTGTGAGCACTTATAACGAGCCCCTGATCACCGCGGAGTGGGCCAAAGAGATTTTTGAAGCCGCGACGGACCAGGGTTTTCTCTGTGGATTTGTCTCAAACGGCAACGCGACCCCAGAGGTGCTCGACTACCTGCGCCCCTATGTCCGTCTTTATAAGGTCGACCTGAAATGCTTTGACGACGCCCAATACCGCAGCTTGGGGGCGCCCCTCGCTCATATTCTCCGGGGCATCGAGCTGATTTTCGAGCGCGATTTTTGGCTAGAGATAGTCACATTGATTATCCCCGGGCTCAACGACGACGAGCGTCAGCTTCGGGGCATGGCTCGATTTTTGGCGAATCTGTCCCCAGATATTCCCTGGCACCTCACGGGTTATCGGCCGATGTATAAGTCGGACCGCCCCGCCACTCCCGCAGCGACTCTCATAAGGGCGGCAGAAATTGGCCGGGAAGAGGGCCTACGCTATATTTATTGCGGGAATCGCCCGGGCCTGGTCGGGGACTTAGAGAATACCTATTGCTTCGATTGCGGCGAAGTTCTTATTGAGCGACGCTCTTTTCGAATTCTCGAGAATCACATGACCCAAGACGGCCACTGCCCTCGCTGCGCAAAGAGCCCTCCAGGTATCTGGCAACATCCTCGGGCTCAGCCAAGAGACCCCGGAGCAAGTGCGAGGCCTCGTTCTATCAATGTTTGAAGGGAATGCTCGGTTCCAACGTTAAAACTTTGCAGAGGACCCGTGGTTGTCGTCTCTCATATAAATGGTTGAGTTCGACTAAAATCTCTGCCCCGCCGAAATTGCTTTGTGAAGAGAGTTGACCCATGAAAAGCTCCCTACCGTTTCTCTTAGTCCTGGGCCGCTCCCGCGCTCGCCCAGGGAGATGTGGATCGCTGGGTCAAAGAGCTGGACAACAGCGATATGCAGAAGCGGCGCGCGGCGGCTGTGGAGCTTGGAAAGCTCGGCCCGAAGGCGGCCAAAGCAAGCGGCGCGCTCATGAAGGGCATCAAAAAGGATCCCTGGGGGATCAGTCGCCAAGCGCTGCGGGCCTACAAGCAAATGGGGCCCACTGCCGCTCCTGGAGTCATCGCCGAGTTAGATTTTCCCTCAAGCTTTCCTCTCACTGGTTTTGAGCGTAGCCCGCAAACGGTGTTCTCCGAGAACGGCGAGGCCTTGTTCTGGGCCGCTCGGGGCTTGGAGCTTATGGGTGACAAGGCCCTTGAGCAAGTGAAGGCTGAGATTCAAAACGCCAAGGGCAACAAACGGGTCAACCTCGCCATCATTCATTTTTGGGTTAAGAAAGACAAAGACGTCGCCTTGAAGGCTTTCAAAGACTCCCTCACCGATAAAGACGCGAGCGCTCGGCTCTCTGCTGCGAAGGCCCTCGGAAAAATGGGAGCCCTGGCAGAATCGTCCATCCCCGACTTGTCCAAGGCCCTCGCCGATAAAGATCAAGGGGTTCGACTCTGCGTCATCGACGCCTTAAGTCGGGTCGGCAAAAAAGTCTCCAGCAAGCTCACTCCGGCGATGTTAGCCGCCACTAAAGACCCCAGCCCCCAGGTTCGAGAGGCTGCTTTCAAAGCCTTGAACACTCTCAAGCTTAAGAGCCCCGAGGTCTTCGCTGCGATCACAAGCGGGGTCGCTGACAAAGACGACGATGTCCGCCTCGCCGCAGCGGCCTACGTGGTCGATCATAAGGCTCCCGAAACAGCGGTCGCGAACCTCATAGCCATGAGTCGCCTTGACGACGAGGACCAACGCGCCGAAGCTCTCGAAGCCTTCGCGAGCCTCGGAGTGAAAGCCAGCGCCGCCGTTCCTAGGCTGATCGAGATGCTCGAAGACCCAGAAAAATCTCTCCGAGTCACCGCCGCTGAGGCCCTTGGAGCTATGGGTGATAAGGCCCTCAGCGCCATCCCAGCTTTAGAAAAAGCCGTCTCGGAAAAGTATGAAGACCTATCCCTCGAAGCCATCTACACCCTTCGAAAGCTCGGTCCAAAGGCCGCCAGCGCGACCATGACTCTTGTCGCCGCGCTGAAGAGAGATCGGCTTATTCGTTGGTCTGCGGCCGGCACTCTTGGTTTCTTTGGTCCAAAAGCAAAAGCCGCAGCCCCGGCCCTGCTGAGGGTCCTCAAAGATCTTGACCCAGGTATCCGCAGCGCCGCCGCGAAGTCGCTGTGGCAGATTCAGGCCAAGGACGGCGCCACGATCAAGGCCCTTAGGGAGCACTTCAAAACAGAGAAAGAGCCCGCCCCCCGCTTCGCCGTTCAAGAAGCGCTGACCGCTCTCCTGCCTTTGAAAGAACG
>JARGOJ010000989.1:2615-3526 GCA_029210225.1 Planctomycetota bacterium | reverse complement strand
CCCCTTGATTTGCGACGAGAGGATCGAGCTTCCAATCACGGACGATTTGGCAGCGCCGAAGTAATGCAACCGATCTGAGGCTGCCTTGGAGGGCCTTCCCTTCAAGGGCTCGGTCGAATGCGAGCACACAGAGCTCTCGATTGCCGGCCGTGTATTTGTCATCAAGAAAACTGATGATCAAGGCTTTCCAACAGTTTGCAATCGGGTCTTTTGGCGTCTTCTTTAATTTGTCCTCGAAGTACTTTAGGAAGCCTGGATGCCTGACAGAGCGCCGGTTTGGCTCAATGTAAAAGCCCGCACGGCTACACTCATAAACAATGTGAGCCTGTCCTTGTAAGTCTCGGCGAAGTATTGGGAATTTAAGAAAGAGGTTGTCGAGTTTGTGTCTCTGGTAGAGCCGCTTCACCTTTGTCGGCGCGATCTTTTTCAGCTTGATGGAGTGAATGAATGCATTGGCAAAGTTGCCCGAGCGCTCATATTCATCGACGAGCTTAATCAGGAGTTCTTCGTCGATGACCGGCTCTTGAATTTGAGGAAACTTCTCTAAGGATTCCTTCATTCTCATATACAAAGGCCATTGCTTCCTCTTGGTCGCTTCCTTGAACGCAGAGAAAAGGCGCTCGTTGAACGGAGTCCAAAGTTCCACTCCTTCCCTCTTTTGAAAGGCTTGGAAGCGAGTGAGCTGTTCTTCGATTTGGCGGTCTTTCACGGATATATCTAAAAATTTGGCTAAGGTCGTTTCAGTTATCAATTGTCGCTTGAGTAGGCGCAGGGGCCACTTGTTTTGCTGCAGGAATTCAGGAGCGATGGATTCGGCTTGCTCCCATTGCTGGCGTCCGGTGACGCTGATATAGAGTCCTAGAGAGGCGAGCGCAGAGTATCGGTCTGATCTCCTAAGCTTTTGGAAGAGT
>JARGOJ010000989.1:0-2605 GCA_029210225.1 Planctomycetota bacterium | reverse complement strand
CTTTATTAGCGAGGGCCTTATACGACTGCCACAATCCTCTTAGAGATCGTTCATCTCTCGATGGCAAGCTTCTCTCCCCAAGCTTCTTACCGTCACATGTTTTTTGAAGGACAAGCCACCAACGCAACTCTCTGATCTGGGAATCCGGGATCATCGTCTGTCGCTGATCGAGGAGGCTCGCGGATTTTTCGCTGGCGACAAAGAGTTGACCCATTTGCGTGACGCGCTTGGAGAGGTCTTTTGGAAGGGTCACGACTTGGCTGTCTTTTGGCAGCAAACCCTGTAGCTTGAGCAATTGCTGGACATAGTAAAGCTCGAAGTCATTTCGGGCGTTCTTGAGGGTGATTTTTGCATGCCGGACGTTGTGACTGTGGTCGTCGATGAATTGTTGTTTCTCAAAGGCTGGGAGCAGGAAGAAAAAGGCGAGGGCAGCCAGGAGGAGAAGAAGGAATAGAGCAAGGAAGCCTTGCTTGATTCTCGAACCCTTTTTGCGGGGGCTGAGCTCACGGTGTTGGAGGTCCTGTCCTTCGAGTATGCGCTGGCACTCCGATTTAAAGTTTGCGGCGCTTTGATAGCGTTGCTTAGGGTCTTTTTCGAGGCAAATGAGGATGAGTTGTTCAACGGAGTCGGGGAGGTCGTTGCGCAGGAGTCTTGGCTGAATGGGTGGATTGAAGACGACTTGATGGCCTATCTCGACGGCGGATTCCCCCTCGAAGGGAAGGCTTTGAGTGAGGGTTTCGAAGAGCAAGACTCCGAGCGCCCAGATATCCGTCGGCGGGCCAACGCCTTTGCCTCTCATTTGCTCGGGTGCCATATACTTCGGGGTGCCAACGGTTTCGTTTGTTTTAGTGAGTGTCTCTACCTGGAATTGCTTGACGAGGCCGAAGTCGGAGAGTAGGGGGCGTCCTTCGTCATCGAGGAGGATATTTGCAGGTTTGAGGTCTCGGTGAATGATGCCCTTCGAGTGAATGTGATTCAGGGCATCGGCTATCCCCATGCAAATTCTCAAGGCTTTGTGGATGGGGATCTTAGGGTGTTGCTGGAGATACTCTTCAAGGCTGCCTCCGGCGATGTAGTCGAAGACCATATAGGCGTTGCCAGCCCAGCGTCCGAAGTGGTGAATTCGGGCGATATTGGGGTGCAGGTCGACGCTAGCGACAGCATGGGCCTCGCGTTCAAAACGTTTGTAGTCCACTTCTGTGCGGAAGTTGAGCATCAGCTTCAGCGCATAATCAGCGCCATTCTTCTGCGCTTTATAGACCGCCCCCATACCTCCTCTGCCAAGCAAAGACTGGATCTTGTAGCCGTCGATCGATGCTCCGACGGCAGGAAGTTTTGAGTAGGAGGGGGTAGGCATGAGTTGATCAGGTTCGCGCAAAAGGCTGGAGAACTTAGGAGTATTGCCTTTTTAACGTCCAAGGTCCCAAAATGAAAGAAAAGAGTGCGGATAATGGACGCCTGAGTTGCCGCGAAATTGCGAGAAAATTGCTCCATAAACCTTTTCAAATAAATGATCTAGCTATGAAGTTTACTGATGCGAATCGATTTATTGGCAGCCATGAGATAGGATAAATGCTCAAACATTTGAACGAATGAGGGTTGTCCTATGAGTCTGAGCGAACACAAACTCTCCAATAAAGCCCAGAAGCTCATTATCAAGGTGACGCAACGCGGCCGGCAACTTGTGAATCTGGTCTTGCCAGCCCAGTCCATCAAGTGGGTGTCGAAGGTGATTCCCGAGGCGCTCATGGAGGCGCTCCAAAAAGCCGGAGTGGACCTTCAGGCTTTGGAGCAGCGCTATAGCTCGAAACCCCTCTACCAAGGATCTGTTTTGGCGCTCGCGATGCCAGAACAGGATCGTGAAGTGCTCTTCTACTTTGCCTAGAAAAAAAAGCAGCAGAGCTTAAGCCCTGCGCCATTTCCTTTGGGGAGTTTGATTCCGCTTGTTTCAACTAGGGCGCGGTTTTCACCGTGCTTGTATCCACAATATCCGAATCTTTATAGCCAGCCTCTTCGAGGTCCTTCTCCAGGTCTTTGAGTATCTGACGGCGCCGCGTTGAGCGTCGGCCAAACATACGCCAACCATGGCGAGAGAGCATTCGATAAACGGTCGATTTGGGAACCTCACGTCCGACCGCATCCTCGTAAGCCTTCTTGATCTCTTTGACGTCGACCCGTTCACCGGAGTCGGCCCGTTCAAAGAAAGCCCGAAGCAACTCGCGCTCTGAATTCAAAGTGAGATTCTGGTGACGCCGTCCACCGCCTCTGCCCACACGCTTCAAAGCTTCCACTCCGTCACGTAGAAAAAGAGACTGGACTCGTCTCACCGAACTTGGATGCCAACCAATCGCTTCCGCGACATCTTTAGCAGAGAGTCCAAGTGAAGCTCGAAGCCAAACGCACTGAATGGTTTGGAACTCCGCCTTCGTTTTTGCCTTCTTTAGAAGCTCCTCAAGAAGCTCCTTTGACCCTTCGGGTAATGGTCTTGGAGGTCGCATGTCGACACCTCCGATATTTTGCTGCCTTCAGCTCAACGAACCAAAGAGGACTTAATCAAATGAAACCCCGGCAAAATCTTAATTTTGAAATGCTCCGGTAAACCCTA
>JARGOJ010000988.1 GCA_029210225.1 Planctomycetota bacterium | reverse complement strand
AGCGTGGCACTTGGGGAGGTGATTTTGCCTTCCGAACAGGTGCCTTTTACATTAGTAACTTGAAAATGGGGGATATAGAAATGGATCGATCGACCCTGACTCAGTTGGACGAAGAATTTGCCGGTAAAACTGTTGTCTGGTGGCCCTAAGGCACCCTCCGCTTTTCTGCTCAAGTTAAGAACGAAGAGAGCGCGATAAGGAGAAAAACAAGCGCCATGAAAGGGCCACACCATGTCCAAAAACAATACTGCCATCGACACTCACCAATACCGCGAGCTCAAGCCAGTGGGCGTGGCCATCTTCCTCATGGTCGCCGGCTTCGCCTCTGTGATGAATATGCTCAGCTTCCTTCATATCAGCTGATCTTCCGGCCAAATGACATTCAGGATTTAACGGCGATCTCATAACTTCCTTACACGGATCAAACATCGGCGGCGTTTATTAAGCGTAGTCAAAGCGATTGGCTTTCTGTTTGAACTGCGAACTAAGGGATGAGATTCATGAATCGCGCTATACAAAGTGGCCTGACGGCTGCGCTCTTTGGAATTGCCGGACTGGCCGCCGGGGTTCTCATCATCGGTGAGCCCAAAACGGAGATCCCAGCCAGGCAACAATTCACTATCGACGCGAAGTTGCGGAAAAACTTGAGCGAGCTCCACAGCTCGGTGAAGCAGCTCCAATTGGAAGTCAAAGAGCTAAAGAGCAGCAGGCCTCTCCCAAGGGCGTCGACGCCCTTGAGTGCGGTCGCCAAAACCACCGCATTGCCCAGTGTCCCGATGGATCCCAGCTCTATGGCGTCCATGGCCGCTAAGATTCGGGAACTTGAGACCAAGCTCGCCATGAGTTTGCGCTCGACAAACGAGCTGAGTTCCGAAGAGCTTCAGGAGAAGTTCTCAAAGGCCGTGGAGAAAGAAGACGGAAAGGGCGCTATGGAGGCTCTTATCGCTCTTTCAAAGGCGAAAGACTATGGGGCCTTCACTCGTTGCTACGGAGAAATGAAGGCTGCCAATTGGCTCGGCCTCAGGGGCGCCGATAAACGCGGCTGGGGAAGCTCAGGGCTCTTTCATTGGATTCTCACCTCGAACACCCTCGGCGTTGAAGGAGAGACCGCCACAGAGCTTCAGAAGACGGCTCTGGAATCCCTGCGCCGCTCCGACCAGGATATGAGCAAGGTGGTCGGCACATTGGCCTTCTTCATTGCCAACCAAGCTGTTCCTGAGGCGATGCCCGAGGAAACAGGCAAGGGGAATGAGAAAGACGCCCGACGAAACAAGCGAAACCGCCGGCGAGGAGAGAAGGGGGGCCAAGATAAAAAGGGCCCCAAAGATCTCTATCGCCTCGCCTTGCTCCAACTTGTAAGGATCAAAGACAGCGCGGCGATCCCGCCCTTAGGTCAAGTACTTAACAACGCAAAGAACCCGACCGATGTAAGAATCACCGCGATGCGAGGATTGATTCGCCAAGAAGATGCGGCGGGGGTTCAGACCGTCGAGGGGGTATTGAGCGATCCTAATGAGACTGTGCGACGTCAGGCCGAGATTGCCCTTCAAGTAAAAGCCCCGGCGGTCTCCGGCTTTCTGGTCACCAACGTCGGCAAAGAGTCGCCAGCGGCGAGCGCAGGATTGAGCAGCGGGCAAATCATTACCGCGATTGATGGCAAAGCCGTAAAGAGCGGCAAAGATCTTCAAAAGGCCTTAAAGAAGATTGAAAATGGCAAAAGCCTGGCGATCACTGTTTATAGCAATGGCGCGAGCTCAACTGTGACTCTGACAAAACAGGGCAAACGCTCCGGGCTTTCCGGGCGCTCCGTCGCTGTCAAAGCGGCGGAATAGGGCCCCAAGCAATTAGGCCGCGTCCATGTAAAAAGTTGCCTCGACGGTCACAAAGCTCTTCTCGCTTTCCAGGGGCGCTATTCCACAGTAAAGCGAGTCAGAATGTCCGTCATAGCGTCTTCGCACTTCAGAAACGGACTGCACGCCCACGATCTTTTTCTCTATCAATTGTGCCATTCTCTCGGCTTTTTTTTGGGCTTGAAGATAGGCGTCGTCATAAGCCCGCTGCCGATTTTCATCCTCGATGACTTGGGGCGCGGCGTTCACCCACGCATGAATGAGCAGGTCCTTCGGTAGATTGTCCCTGGCCTCAAAACGTTGGCCAAGCTTGCGTAGCTGGTCGTAGGAGGACGATCGAATGATGCAATTGAACTCAGAGGGGCTTATCGATCTCTCCCCCGCCCCCTGATCCTCAAGAGTCAGTCCATAGGGACGAATGTAGTCGGCCAGAAGACTTGGAATTTGCTCTACAGGGGTCCGCCGCTGCCAGAAAAAAATGTAGTCTAAGCTGATACTCAGAGTCAAATGATAATCTTCAGTCGTCCTGACAATCACGCCGACACCTTTGACCTTTACGGTCGATCGTTCATCGCTCATTATTCGTCACCTTTCCAATTCACTATTAAAAGTTGGGGATAGTGAATGGACGCCCCCATGGTAGATAAGGTTTAGTGAGAGATACACAGCCGGGTCAATCCAGTGAGTTCTTATTGTCAATGTCGTCAATTGCAAAGTCGACGCCCCAGTCTAAGACTCTGTTTTACTGACCATTGATGGATCGTCCGGAGAACTTGTTAAAACAGAGTCTCTCGGGCAGTGGATTCTGCGCGGCCATCGCCGCTAGGAGCCAATGAACCCTGTTGACTGGAAAACTTCAGGGAATACTCATGGCTGCTTCATTCTTTCCGGCAAAAATTGAACCCGCTGACTTAACCGTGTGAATGCTAAAATGACGACGAAAGTCAATGTTAACGACAAATTTAAACTCTTCACCGAGCAATGGACACCCAAAGTCGTCGGGCAAGTTAACGATCAGCACGTTAAAATTGCCCGTATACAGGGCGACTTTGTCTGGCACAAACATGACAATGAAGACGAGATGTTTATGGTTATCGACGGAGAGATCGACATTGAATTTCGCGACAAGACCGTTCATCTGACTGTTGGCGAATTCATGGTCGTCCCTAAGGGCGTCGAGCATAGACCTCGGGCCCAAAAAGAGGCGAAAATCATGCTCATTGAACCCGTGACAACGCTCAACACCGGAGATCAGGTGACGGAGCAAACTCAAGAAGTCTTGGAGACTCTTTGAGTCCCGCGTTCGAAGACCAATGCCAAATCGTCTCAACTCGTATAGACATTTAATGATTTTGGACCCACCGTGCGCTGAGTTCGTCTGATCACCGACGAATGTACAATGCCATCATTCTGAGAAGGGGGATCCATGGAACAAAGCCGGACCATTACGAATCACAGCAAGCCGCGCTGTCCCTATTGCCACGACCCAATCACCGCCGACTCTTTGAAGGCGGCCTGTTACGCCTGCATGGCCTGGCACCACGAAGAATGCTGGCAAGATCATGGGAAGTGCAGCAGCTGTCACTTTGAAGCCCCAGCCAATCGTTCTGGAGGCTCTCTAAATCGACCTGAGGCCGTTTCTCCACCTTGCCTGAGCTCTGAGTGCCACGTTCCGAG
>JARGOJ010000987.1 GCA_029210225.1 Planctomycetota bacterium | reverse complement strand
CCTCCAAAGCGGCTGTCTGCTGCGAAGCTATTGGGATAACGCTTGTAGGAGTCTTCATCAATTGAATATCTTCGCGAACAGCCATCACAGTTCCTCAAACCCAAGATTACGAAGTCTATGTGTCAAGAATGTAGGACGCCCCAGGTCCATGAATGACCTAAATTCATTGCTTTCGCACGAGGGCGTCCCTTTCCTTCCTAGAACTCGGTATCATTCAAGGAAACCCACATATCGATAAGAGATTGCCATGGCCGACGACAACCCATACGAAGTCCAACATCGCGGAGATAAAGGCGCCTACGACCGCTACCTGAAGAGCATGGACGCCTCCATGAAGCAAAAAATCGCCCTCACCGCCGCCCATCTCCTCGCTCAGGGCCAGGTCGCCGACATGGGCATGGGCTCGGGGACCGGGAGCCTTGCCCTCGCCTCGCTCTATCCTGGCCTAAAAGTCATTGGCGTCGACATCAATGAGACCATGGTCAAGCTCGCCAGGGAAAAGCACAAGCTCGACAACCTCTCCTTTATCACTGGAGATATCGCGAAGGAGTGCTTTGAAGAAGGGAGCCTGCATGGAATCTTCAATTCTTCGGTGCTCCACCACGTCACGACCTTCACTGACTACGATCACGACGCGGCGGGCCGAGCCTTAGAGGTTCAAGCGACACAGCTGCGCCCTGACGGCGTGCTCATTGTTCGAGACTTTCTTGCCCCGGATGAGAACTGCGAAGTCTGGCTCGACCTGCCAAACAACGACGGTGATCAGAGCGAGCGTCCTCAAAAGTGCTCGACGGCGAAGCTGCTTGAAGTCTTCTCAAAACAATTTCGCAAACTATCAAAGTCCCCGGGTTTCGCTAGTAAAGTCATTTCTAATGATGCCGACTTAACGATTCCCGCCAATTATACCCGCTACCAACTCTCTCACAGGAATGCCGTGGAGTTCTTACTGCGCAAGGACTACAAGCACGACTGGGATACAGAAGTGCTTGAAGAATACACTTATTTCGATAAGGCGCAGTTCGAATCAATCTTCGCTAAACTAGGGCTGCGCTCCCTCGCCTCAGCCCCCATTCGTAATCCTTGGATCGTCAGTAACAGACTCCGGGGAAAATATAAAATGTGGACCTTAGATGGCCAGGAAATGGATTACCCCGCGACCAATTACATCATTGTTGGAGAGAAGGTCCCCAAGGGGTACGGCGTCGTCATCAAAGCCTCGAAAGAGCTAGAGCCCAGAGGATTCCTGTCTCTCGATTATTACCGACAATTAAAGACTGATGTCGTCATGGAGGTCGTCCGGCGTCCGCACCTCACCGTCGACGTCCTGCCCTGGTTTGAATGCGACGGCGACCTCTTTATCGTGGCCCGTAAAAGCTACCCTCGTCCAATTGTTGGTTGCAAGAAAGCCGGCAATAAAGCCATTAATGACTGCACCCCCTCGGTCTACATCACCGAGCCCCTCAATGTCTTGCAAGACGACAAGCCCCTCGGGCAAACCGTCGAGGAAGCCCTGCTCAGTCGCTGCTCCGTTCCCAGCTCTAAAATCAAAGGTTTCGAGGACGGTGGTCACTACTATCCGTCTCCAGGAGGCATCCAAGAAGAGGTCCGATCGGTCCTCGTCGAGATTGAGGCCCTCTTCGTTGAGAAGGACGTCGGTCAAGTCTCAGGGTTTAGGTCATCAGGTCAGGCCCGGGCCATTGATGCCCAGCAAGCCCTCAGAGCCGCGCAGGTCTCAGGGCTCCCTAGTAATCGCCTAGAAATCAATATCTACGACCTACTCCTCAAACACAAGCGCGTCCCCGGAGAGTGGATTGGGGAAACCATCACCCTCGACGGGAGCCCCGCGACCAAAGCGCCGACTCTTTGAACGGAGCGCTCCCGAAAAGAAGAGCGGCTTCCTCGACCTCCGCACCGAGCTATTCCAGGAGCGGGATGCGGACGGCAAGGTCATCGCCGAGAAGGCCCTTGAGTTCGTCCTGCCAAAGAAGCTGAGCGATAACACCATAGCCGTCGCCTTGATACGACGCTCGGGAGATGAGTATTTCATTGGCCTCGACGACGATGATTTACCCGCTGCACAATGCTTTACTGGGAACAGTCAGATCTTAGTCACCCCCGCTTGGCGCCTCCCTCGGAGCCTCCGCTCAATGACCCCAGCAAGGCGCTGGATTCGAGGCCGCCTTGAAAATGAATATGGCCTGACCTTAGGACAAGCCTGGGAGCTGGGGGGCTACTTTCATCCGTCCCCAGGAGTAACCCCAGAGATCGTCTTCCCCCTGGCCGTTGAAGTGACGGACGAGGACGACTTCGGACGCGATCTGGTTTGGGTTGAGATTGGCGATGCCATTAAGAATAGAGCAAAGATTAACGATGGTCACCTGACCACGGTATTATTGAGAAGCGCCCACGCCTTAGGTTTATTGGGGAAGAGCGACGACTGAACAGCGACTGATTAAAGGACGTTCGTCGAGACAGAAACAGGCTTCTCGACCTTCTCCATAAAGTCCCTTAGCTCCTCTAAGCAAGAGCCACAGACCTTATATTCATCATTAGCGAAGGTGATGACCTCGGCTTTTGGACTGAGTGAGTCCTGACATCGGGCACAATTCATCGGACCCTCCCAGAGCGAACAAAAAACTCTCGCTTACTTTGTATCAAACTGACCCAAGCTCCATCAAGAAATGGAAGACTTCGAAACGGTCGCGTCGAACCGTGTCAATGAGCGGCGCTTCACCGCAGCAACATCGCTTTTTTTTTCCAACAGCCGCGACTTCCCCAAGAAGTCCCTAAGCCATGACTCCTTCATTCAATAGCTGCAGTTCCTCGAAAGACTAAAGATCATGGCTGTCCTCATACTCTATCCCCGCCGCTCCCTAAGTACAGTCCTCCTCGAACAAGAAGCAGAGTCTCAAGGCTGGGATATACTTCGGCTTGAAAGCGCCGAGATCCCTGAGCCCTTTCAGCTAGAACAACGTCCTTGCGCGCTCTTTTACACGCCGCCAGGATGCTTTGAAGTCTCAAGACAACTAAATCTAAGGCTTCTCGCCTGCCCGGCCTATTGGCTTCCAAAGCTCCCTGACAAATACCTCAGCCGACGCATCAAGCTGCTTAGCCTCGGTGAAGCCATTCAATCAACGGACAGTTATTTCTATAAGCCCGCATTGAACAAGTATTTTGAAACCGGCGTCTACACCGGGGAAAGCCTCGCTCGCAATACCCCAGGCTTCCCCCCAAGCTTTCAAATACTGCAAAGTGAGATTGTGAAATGGACTGTGGAATATCGCTGCTTTGTGCGACACCGAAAAGTGCTCACCCACTGCCCTTATCTTCGCCACGGCAAAGTGACCCGAGGACAAGGCGATACTTTGGCAGCCCCCAAAGTAGAACTCCAAGAAGCCGCAGCCTTTGCTCAATCGCTACTCGACGACCCAGACATTGAATGTCCGCCCGCCTTCGTCTTGGATATTGGACTCATAGAGGGGAAGTCGTGGGCTGTCATTGAACCCAATGAATGCTGGGCGTCCTCCATCTACGGCTG
>JARGOJ010000986.1 GCA_029210225.1 Planctomycetota bacterium | reverse complement strand
AGTCTTTTGCTCCGAGCTTTGAAGTGAGCGCGTCGACCGAAGGAGCGGCTTTCTCACCCATGAGACCAAGGGCTGATATGGCTTGGCTTTGAATGCGCCATTCGCTGTCCTCGAGGAGAGTGATGAGATGGGGGATGGCTGAGGCTGCTCTCGGTCCAAACTCACCAGAGATAATTGCACCGAGCTCTCGGTCGAGGGGCGCTTTGGATTTCATGAGTTGGATGACTTTGGGAAGAGACTTGAGGCCTGTTGGACCCATGCGAGTGAGCGCGAATCCGCAGCTGAGGCGGAGCTTCCATGCGTTCTTCGGTCCGATCAACTCTTGAAACTGTGGGATCGCGGCGGCTGACTTCGGGCCGATCTTAGCGAGAGCGACGGCGATAGGGGCCTTTACGCGCCAGTCTTCTTTGCTGTTTTGCATGTGTGTGAGGAGAACCCCGAGGGCTGGCTCGGCGTTCTTGCCGTGTTGGGAGAGGGAGTTCGCGGCTTCTTTGCGAACTCGCCAATCTTTGTCTTCGAGGGCGGCCGCGAGTAGGGGCACGGCCCGCTTGTGATGGGTGAAGATCCTGCCAAGCTCACGGGCTCCCATGGTCTTGTCCTCAGTGAGGGGAGACCGAATGCGGCGACGAGCGGCGTAGAAACGTGCGTCGGCCTTTGTTTTAGGGCTGAGCTCATCAGGGTCAAGGACCTCGCCTTTCCCTTGTTCAAACTTCTTCTTGACTGGTTTGGAAATCGGAGTTTTCTTGTCGCCTTTCTTATCATCAGGTTTGACCTGAGCGAAGGTCGGGGACGCGGTGAGTAGTGTGACCGCTAGCGAGGCCCAGATAATATTCTTGTTCACGAGTCTTCTCCTCTGTGACCTGCTCGGGTGCAGCGTCGAGATGAGTTTAGGCCGCTTGATCGGCAGCAGGTTTCTTTGGTTGAAGGGCGGCTTCATCTGGAGCAAGAGTCTTTAGGAAGACCGCTTCCATGCTAAATAAGATGGCGAGGCATAGTAGCCCTGCTCCGATTCCCCAGCGGTAGCCGTGTTCCGGCTGCACGTAAGAGTATGGGATCCAAGCGAGGCTCACTTTGATTGTAAGGCGAGCCAAAAAGCTCATGAAAAGGTAGATGCTGGTGCCAGGTACTTGAATGGAGTTCTTCTGCGCGAGTCCTGAGGCGGAAAAACGAAAGCCTGGAGGGCCTATTGTGAGAGATATGTGCTCTCCAAAGTTGAGCGACAGCCAGGGGCCAAGGACAATCTTATTGAAGAGTAGCAGCCCGAGACCGAGGCTGAAAATGACGCCGGAGAAGGTGTAGATGACTCGAGCTGTTGTGACGTATTGGTCTTCATTCGCTCCAGGGAATTGACCACCTAGAAACCAAAGGCCAACAGAAAGCAGAATAAGGAAAAATCCGAGGGAGCGTCCCTTCATTCAACATGCTCAATTCTTAGTTTGGTGAAGACTGATCTTTACTGTGTCGGCTTTAGCCGGTTGCATATTCGAGAGATTTCAAGTTGAGGCGTTTTAGCTTGTGGGTTCTCGTCCGGTCGGAAATTCCACGGAGCGAGGCAGCTTAGTTGGCCGTCGCTTCGAAGCTTTGACAGGGGATGACTTGCCATTGACCGGCTTCTTATGGGCGCCGCCGGGGAGTCTTCCGGGGACAATAGGGTTGCGTCCGTGACGCTCTAGTTCCCGTAGGAGGTTTCGGACAAGGGCTTCAAGCTCACGAACTGAGTGGGTCATTTGGCCGAGCTGTTCATCTTTTTGTGCAGGAGCAGGCGCCGCAGCAGCGGGGACACGGAGACCTTGGAGTTGTTTGGCCATGGCGTCGAGGCGCGCTGTGAGGGGAGACATGTCAGCGGGAGTGCCGTTGGAAGATGAACTTGATGCGGTGACAGCGCCACCGGAGCTCAACGCGTCAAAGCGTGATTCGAGCTTCTCTTGACGTTGGGAAATGAGGGCTAAGCTGCTCACGATTGAGTCGAGCTTTTGATCGAGGGAACCCGACAAAGAAGAGATGTCTGCGGCAAGATCAGGAATGGCATCGATGATTCGATCGACCTTCCTGTCGCTTGAGGACATGATCTTTTCGAGTTTGCCGTTATCGCCTGAGGCTGCGCCACCAGTGGAACCAGACACAAGTTGTTCGAGGCGCGTAAGGGCAGGAGTGAAGTGCTTCAGCTCTTCATGGACCTGATCAATAGAGTCGATGGTCGTGGCTTTGAGGTCATTGAGGCGTTGCGTGAGCAAGTCGGCGCTAATGATGTCGTCGTTTGCGCTGCTGGCTTCATCGCCGAATCCAAGTTTGAGACCGATCAGTCGGTCTTTCATGTTGTAGAGACGGTCCAAAGGCCCCTGGAACTTCTCGCCTCCAGGATTCGACGCACGCTTCTCAAAACGTTCGACGAAGTATCGGATGTCTTCTTCAAACTTGTTTAGCAGTTCTTTGTTGTGATCGCTCATGCCACCGAAATTGCTTATCAAGGTTTTAATAGGATGGTGTTGGGACGAGCTTGTACATGCAAAAAAAAGGCGCTTTTCGCTGTGTAACAACCTATTCCGTACCAAGCGTTTTAGATCGATTCCAATCATTCTAAAACAACAAGCTCATTGTATCCAAGAAAAGAAAAACCCCAAACACGGCTCACAACAATTCTTGCAATTTTTATCAAGAAAATGGCGTCCGTAGGGATACAAATAACCCGCAACAACCAAGGACAATCAGCCTTTGTTGAATCTTCAGAGTCTTCGATCGAAAGTGACCGAGGTCGACAAAAGCATCATTATGTGCATCCGCTCTAGTATTTACAGCAACTGTCTTGGCTGACTTTAGTGACCTGGAGGAAGGGTGAGACTCAAAAATGGTCTCGCTGCGAGTTGAGCGTGGGGAAGTAAATTTCTTTTCGAATGCGAGCGCGCCTATCGGAATTGTTTCTCGCGGCGACGAATTTCTGCGAAGAACCGTAGAGGAGTCATGAAGTGGTACCAGCGCTTGCAAATGCGAATGTATCGAGAGTCACCGAGCGCCTGAAAGGTTGGCGCTTTAGGAAAATTTTTGACCTTGTTACTGGCCATGTCGAAGGCGAAGCAGCGATTCTTTCCCTCAACATCGGCCATAGACCACTGACCATGCTGTTGCTTAAAGAAGGCTTGATACATTTCGCATTCTGGATCGTCGACGATGATGTTGGCGCCCGGGGCACGTCCGAGATAGAGCCCCTTGCCGAACTGAGTTTCGGTCAAGCCTTGGGGCTGAAAAACCATGACGAGATCAGGGTCGTCAATGACCATCGATTCCCGACCGATCGATTCCTGTTCCAAGGTTTTCGGGTTGAAGACCAGTACGGGGAGGGGGACGCGATCAAAGAGATTCCCACGGGTCAAATGTCCGAGCGCATATTCCAAAAAGTAGGTTGTCATCGCTTGACGTTTCATGGGTCGCTTTCTCATTCTTTCTAGCTAAGGGATAGTGTGCAAAAAATTGAGTGCGATGACCAAGAGTCGAGGAGGAATACGGACGATTCTTTTCAGAGTGAAACTGTCTCGGGGACGGGACGAAGTGAG
>JARGOJ010000985.1 GCA_029210225.1 Planctomycetota bacterium | reverse complement strand
CCATGAAGATACGGAGTCCAGCTTTGGCTGCTGCAGGAAGACTCGCCGTGACCTGGCTCTCTTCGTAGAAAGCCCCGAAGTCGACAACACCGGAGAAAACACCAGGGTTTGTCAAAGCGATATCAAGAGCTTGGAAGGCACCGCTAGAGAAGCCTCCAATGACAACCTTCTTAGAATCATACTTGCCGCTCGCGAGGGCTTTTTTGAGAGGAGTCATGACTGAAGTCTCGGCGCCTTGGCCCCACCGAGCACCTTGAGCGGCGTTGACATCTCCACGAGGGAGGATAAGACCGAAGCCATGTTTTTGAGCGAGGTCTTTCATGAGCGCGACGTATTGATCGGGGTTTTGGTCGCGGCCGTGCAAGAAGACAAAGAGTGGACGTTTGCCGTCGTGGCCCTTGGGCTCAATCATTCGGCTTTGCAGCTGTTCCACGAGCTTCTTCTTATAGGTCTTGACCAGATCTTTGAAGCGCTTTTCGCCTTGAATGTTCTTGAGGTCGGTGTCCCGAGTCATGTGCTCGAAAGACTTAAAACCTTTTTTAAGGGCGGTCTCAACGTGATTGAGAGCTTCCTCTTTTTTGCCCAGGAGCGAGTAGATACAAGCCAAGTTGTAATAGGCTGTGGGGCGTTCAGGAAAGAGCGCGGCGCAGTATTTGAAGGCGCGGATGCCTTGCTGGTATTTCTTATTGCGAATGGCATCCATACCGGCGTCAAAGGCTTGAGAGAAGGCCTCAGCTTTTTGCTCCGGAGTTTGCGGCTGCTGTTGCGCGTAGACAGTGGTGGGTAATACAGTCAAGAATAAGAGCAAGATGACCATTTTGCGCATGGTGTCTCTCCCGAAGTTGAGAATTGAATTCGATCCAATGGGGTTATTGAGCGCGTGATCGTCTCTAAAGACTGCCGTTCTGTCAACGTCGGCGTCGTCTTCCCTTGCCTCGCTCAAACTTATCGCGGCGGCGGGATTTCTCTACAGGCAAGGAGACAGGGGCCTCTTCAGTCATGATATGGCGCTGTGGATCACTCTCATTCAAGTAATCTTCGAGCAAAATCATAGCCGCACGAGTGTCAATCTTGCCCTTATCTTTCCAAGGTAAGCGCCCCTTAGCAAACTCTTCTTTCTCCGCCGTCCATGAGGTCAGCCGTTCGTCCCTCAGGATGACCTCGACGGATTCTGGCAGGCGCGCCTGAAGAGTCTCTGAGAAAGCTCTCACTTTGAGCGCCATAGGGCCTTCGCTGTCATTCATATTGAGCGGTAGACCAACAATAACAAGTTCGATCCGTTGAGACTCCACCAACTCCACGATGCGGACTAAAACCGGCTCGGGACCCGTGTTGTCAATCACAGGGAGCGGTTGAACCGAGTAACCAAGGGCATCCGTCGCCGCTGCGCCGATGCGTTTCATTCCATAGTCAAGGGCGAGAATGGACTGGGTCACGCCAGCTCCCATTCATCAAAGAAGCCGTCACCCTGCCAGTGCTGCTCAGCGCCTGAGCACTGCCCCGCGTCTCCGGAAAAGAGGACAAGCTCTTCTTCCATGGTCTCATCGTTCAATTCAGCCAAGGCTTCTTTAACAAGCTCCGTCTCGGAGACTGCGATGAGGCTCGCAGGCACTGAGATAGCGGCGAGGCTCGTCGCCCCCAGTGTTAAGAACTCCCGGCGGCTTAGTTTTTGAGGCTCGTTCTTTTCCATAAAAGGTCTGCCTTAGAAAGAGGTCGGGTTCTCAAAACTTCGTGACGCTGGAGAAATTAAAGTTGTTCAACTTCATTGCAGGAACAATCATTCCTTCAGAGCGGATTGGGGCTGAGAGTTCCACGATATTTTTGAAAGCTTCGAGAACGGATTGATTGTAACGCAAGTTCCGAATTCCCTTAGTGACTTTCCCCTTTTCCACGAGGAAGGTTCCATCTCGCGTCATGCCAGTGACGACAACTCTTCTCGGTTCGACCAGGCGGTTGTACCAGAAGCGGGTCACAAGAATCCCTCGCTCCGTCGACTTAATCATCTCTTCGACAGATTTCTTACCGCCTCCGACGATCAAGCTTGAAGGACCTCCAGCCCATGAGCTTGGGAGTCTCGGGCCGTGTCCGGTTGCTTTGGTCCCCTGCTTTGACGCCGTCAAACGTGAATAAGTGAGAGACTTCAAGATGCCCTTTTCAATCAATGAGAGCCGTTGTGTTTTCAATCCCTCACCATCGAAGGGACGTCCGATGTTTCTTGGATCATAAGGATCCGACAGCAGCTCAAACTTCGGCCCGGTGACAGATTTCCCTAGGAAGCCTGAGGACCAGGAATTGCCAGAGTGATAGCTGCGCCCAGCGAAGCCGCCGCTTAGGAACCAAACCAGGGAGGCGACGGCGGCCGGTTCAAGAATCACAGTCCAGCCCCCAGGCTTGACTGGCTCGGGGTTGCGACTCGCTTTACACTTCTCAATAGCGCGCTCGGTCAAGGCAGCGAGGTCGAGGTCGGAGATGCGACTCCCAAAGCTCGAAGACCAGCCCGATGAGTTCTCGTCCATGACGGTCAAGCTAAAGTCGGTTGAGGTCTCATCGTGGAAGCGGAACAAGCCCTTGGAGTTTCCGATGGCATAGGTCCCCATGTCGCCATAATTGCCAATCGAGCCGCGCTTGGTCGTCAATTGTCCCGCAGCTGTGAGGCCTGCTTTTTTGCACGCTGCAATAATGTCAACGACAGCTTTGGCCCGGTCCATAGCGCCGAAGGCTTCCGTCTTTTCATCGACATGACGACTGATTTGTTCTTTTCCTCCCTCAAGCATTGGGAGGGCCTTTGAGGGCTTGGAGATCTTCGCCGCAGCGATGGCCTGTTCGACCACTTTCTTGAGACCGGCGTCGTCTTGGCGATTGGTCGTAGCGCGAGCGGTCCTCTTGTCTTCGAGGACCACACGAACAGAGATTTCGAGGTTTCGCTCTTCAACGTTTTGGTGGATTTCATTGTTGGCGAAGCGAGTCAATGAGAATCGTCCCCCGCCAACATGGACTTCAGTTTCGGGAGCCGAGGAGAACTTTAAGGTTCTTTGGATAATGTCTTTTGATTGTTCAACGCTTGGCATTGGTCACCCCCACTTTCACATTCCGAAAACGAGCGGGTGAGGCACCATGCCCTGTGGCCGCAGTCTGTCCTGGTTGTCCTTTTCCGCAGTTGGGCGTGCCCCAAAGCGTCCACTCTTCTGGGCCGCACACAGCGTCGCAGGAGCCCCAAAACTCCGGGGTAATCCCTTGGTATGTTGGGTTGCGAAGCATTCGGCCTCTTTTGCCATTTTTAATTTCGTAGGCTAATTCACAGCCGAACTGGAAATTGTAGCGCAGTTGATCAATCGACCAACTGCGATTCGTCTCCATGTAAACCCCGTCTTTAGTATCTCCAATCAGGTCGTCTAAGCTCCCCTTCCCTGGTTGAAGACTGACGTTATTCATGCGAATTAATGGAATGCGGTTCCACCCTGCGGCGCGCATGCTCCCTTGGGAATGACCTAATCCAATGCGAGGAGCGGTTTCTCGCGAGGTTAGATATCCAACAAAGAGGCCGTCTTTAAC
>JARGOJ010000984.1 GCA_029210225.1 Planctomycetota bacterium | reverse complement strand
TCACGGCCTAATGAGCAGTCAGAGCCCATGGATTTAAGGATGACAGAGCACTAGGGCTGACCGTGAATTTCTCGGAGGAGTCATTCAATCGAAGTTGTCGCTGGTATGGGCTCGTTTTGAGATGTCGTGGAGAGCTTGTCCCGCTTCTCCTTCATATTTTTCGAACTGTTCATAACCAGGGAGCCACATATCTTCTTTATCAGCGTAGGGAGGACGTCTCAGGCTATCGATGGTACGCATGACCTTGTTGTATTTCTTGTGAGCCAAGACAATATATTTGGCCCGCTCCGATTCGTTGCCAGACTTCTCAGCCTGATCAAACTTCTGCATGAGCACGCCCGCCTCTGTGAGAAGCTTCTTAGCTTTGGTGATGACTTCTCGATCGTCGCCGCCATCTTTGCCGCCACTGCCACCAGCAAAGATAAGACCGACAGTAATGAGAACGAGGACACCGATGCCGGTGAGGAGATAGACGACTAAGTCGTTGTTTCCGCCTTTGGCTGGTGCAGCGCGACCGCGACGGCGGCTATCCCGGGGTTCTTCTTCATCAGAGTTTGAGCGCCGACGGCCGCTGCTCGATGCTTTGCGGGAGGTGCTGCTTCTCGAAGATGACCCGGAGCGTGAGCCCCGGCTGCTCTTACCGCGAGAAGAGGAGGTTGTGCTAGATTTGGAGCTTGATTTGGAGGACCGTTTTTTGGAGCTGCTTCCACCGTCGTCCCCGCGAGACTTGCTGCGCTTACGTTTTGGCGCTGCTTCCTCTTCATCTTCGATGATGAGGTCGTCGTCAGCATAGACTTTCTTGCCCTTCGATCGACCTTCTTTACCTGAAGATCGGGAGCTCGATGACCGTCCTCTTCCAGCGGTTCGACGTGCCATAGGACTATCCTGCGTGCGGGGGAGAAGAAAGCGTGGCGACGTTTCCTCGCTCCAGATGATGGAACAAAATCGGTTTACTCGACCAGATAGAATAGACCGATGCCTGAGAATAACAGCGTTTGCGACGAGGTGTCAACGATTCATTGGGAAAGTACGAAGGATACTTGCGCCATCCTTAGTCAGGATGCGACCAGAGGCCAAAGCAGCGGGCCAAATCGTTGTGTCACCAGCTTTTAGGGAATATTGATTTTTCCCAAATTGAAGTTCAACGTTACCCCGGGAGACCACAATCACTTCCGCTGACTTGCGCTCTCCGACGATCTCGCTCTGGCCTGGCTCAAGCTCCATGCGGTTCATATCGAAGGGGGCCGCCGCAACCGCGAGGGGGCTTTCTTTTTTGCGCCGCGTGGTCATCCCGATTTCCAGGGCTTTATCGACGTGCAACTCAGTCTCTTTATTACCCCAGTCGTACACTCTCAGGGTCACATCGCAGCGCTCTTGGACTTCGAGGAGAAGCAAGCCGTTACCGCCGGCGTGAAAGGTGCCGGGGGGGATATCGAAGAAGTCGTTGGCTTTGGGGATGAAGAGGTTGAGGAACTCTTGGAAGCGATCTTCGGCGATGGCCTCGGCGAGTTGTCGTTGTTCATATTGACCGTTGAGATCGAAGTAGATCGTGGCTTCGGGGCGGGCGCCGAGAATCCACCAAGCTTCGTGCTTGCCTCGGTCGCTGAGTTCAAGTTGCCGGGCTGATTCGCCGTCGGGGTGAACCTGCACGCTGAGGCGTCCGCCGATCATGAGGAACTTAATAATGAGGGGAAAGGTCGCGCCCTCTTTATAGCTGTCGCCAAGAATAAAAGCGCCGTCGCTCTTCATGAGGTCGGCGAGGTTGCGCTGCTCAGGATCGTTCTTGATTCGGCTCTCGCGACCGGGATAGTCGGAGGCAAGCCAGACTTCTCCCGCAGTCGGCAGGACATCGCCGAGGTGAACACCGAATTCTGAGAGGAGTTCTCCGTCGCCCCAGCGAGTGGGTCTCACGTGGGGTTCTAGGAAGAGAGGCGCGTCAATACTCATTGCTGGGGGCTCGTAAACTGTTTTTCCAAAGTCACCACGTTGCCCTTGGCATTGTAGGTGATGGAGTCCATGACTTTGCGAGATAACTGAACTCCAAATCCTCCGGGGCGTTTTCCAGACTGTTCGCGGGCTTCTATCAAAGCGATGGGATCACTGGTATCGGGAAGATTTGAGTGATCAAAACCATCGCCTTGGTCGGTGATGCGGATGAGAATCCGATCGCCGGGAAACGAATAGGCTAGTCGAAGCCTCATGTTTTCGCGGAAACCGTGTCCCCATTCAATAGCATTCTGGCCAAGTTCTTGAACGGCGATTTTGAATTCGTCCTTAGCGCTTGAGGCGGCGCGCTCGGCAATCAGGCCAGAACAATACTGTTGAAAGCGATCTAGATAGAATTGCGTCGTCGGAACGTCGACTTCGAGCCAGAGACGATGATCCTCATCTTTTACAGATTGGAACCGCGCTTTCCCGATTTGCTGGCCAAGATTAACCGTGATAGCGTCCATCAGCTCTTGCTCACGGAAGGGTTTCGAGACCGAGTCGCCAAGATCCGATTCCATGCCAAGCAAAACCACAGGGATCGATTCGAGTTGTGAATGAAGTGTCCTTGGGCTTCCCGAAGTCATGAGATCAGTCGAGCTGAGAATACAACGAACTGTTTTCAGCGACAGTTCGGGCTTATTCTGAAAATAGTCCTCCGCTTCGTCCCACGAACGGAACAGCAGCGTGCGGCAGCCGGAGAGCCACAAGGCCCGAGAGAGAGTATCCCGGGATGGGTGGTCGTCTACAATGGCAACAATCGTTGATCCTCGGCCGCGGCTCATGGATTGCTCTATGTGGGTTTAATTCTCGGGAAAATCCGTCTGAGTTTTACCATATTCGACCGATACGTGAGTGATGTAGGGAATGCGGGCGCGGCCTCTTTGACAGACAGCATGGCGCATGCTAGCTTGTCTCGCCTTCGTCCAAGAGAGCACAGATCGGCCAGTCTATGTGGAAAAATCTCGGCGCCCTGGGCGCATTTGGAGCGGTGCTTCTGACCGTCTTCGCAACCTTCTTCAATATATCGACTGAAGAACCAGCGGACTTCACGTTTGTGAACAACACTGAGCCGCAAACCCTCGACCCAGCGAAGATGACTGGACAACCGGAGGGCCGAATCGCCCAAGGTTTATTTGAAGGGCTTGTCGTTTACCACCCCAAAACATTGGTCCCTCAACCAGGAGTGGCCGAGCGTTGGGACATCTCTGAAGACGAAAGAACTTATGTCTTCCACCTACGCAAAGACTCCTTTTGGGTTCAAAAGACTAAGAAGATGCGTAATGTCACTGCCCATGACTTTGTTTACTCATGGAAGCGACTCATGCTTCCCGAAACAACATCCCGCTACGCATTTATCCTCTTTAATATAGAGGGAATGGCCGCCTTCAAAACCCGGGCCTCCAAAAAATACACGGCTGTTCTTGAAGAGATGAAAATCCCCACCCGGGACGACTTCGATGCCTTCTTTAGAACTTGGGCCAGCGGAAAAAATGCGCGGAGCTTCGCCGGTCTCACCCCCGCTGATCGCGCCCTTTGCTTAAAGGCCTTCAAGGATAAGCTCTT
>JARGOJ010000983.1 GCA_029210225.1 Planctomycetota bacterium | reverse complement strand
GCTATACTTGGAAAAAACCTGAGCAATAACGAAGGCTATCCCAAGGCTGATACCACAACGTAAGCCAGGTTCCCTAAGCCGATAGATAGGAACAAGGTCGGGAGCCCATACTTTAGCAGTCGCGACGACCAACGGTCGTCTTGCCAATCGGGTCATGTCCCACAGAGTTTTTGTCGCAATTGGACGTCTTTGCCACCGACAATTCCCTCCTTCAGGCCAACAAACTTCGCTGCGCCAATGATTGTAAACACTGTCCCAACCATGATCGGAGGCATCAATTCAACCATGCTCATAGTTCCTCGCTCATCCCTATGACTAAACTCACCTAGGGCATAGACGATGACTGCAGCCCGATGATCTCTATAAATATCTTTAAGAGGCCAAGGAACAGGGATCACGCAGGACCAGCCGTATTTAGTTTTTTAGGACGCTTTGCGCCGAGGATTGGGGGAGTGTTGCTTCAAGACTTCAACGACCTCATCGTAGTTGTGAGGACCCAGAAGGCTCTGCTGCACTTCTCCATCGACAACAATCAAGATTGTTGGGACCGCCCGAATATTAAAGCGAGCGGCCACGTCGGTGTTCTTCTGCGCGTTGACGCGAGCAAAGGACCAATTCGCGGTGACCTCTCTAGCGAGACGCTCGGTCGTGTTCTTTTGCGCTTTGCACGGGCCGCAACTTGGCGCCCATGCCTCCACAAAAATTCGGCCAGGCTGCTCTAACAGCGCCTCCTCGAAGTTGTGATCGTCCACGGTCAAGATCTTAGCCATTCCTTGCGTCCTTTCTTAACGGAGAAAACAGGAAGGTGACTGAGAACATCATGTCTTATTCGCGCAGTGCATTGCGCACAGGCCTGCATCTTAACCCGGTTTTTATCTCAAAGCCTTAGAAACAAAGAGCCAGGGGTTGTTAAAAATCCCCTTAGCTGCCAGGTCTCTCGACGCGCTGAGTCGTTGTTCTCGCCGAGATAAGTAGCTTTTTAATTTCCAGCATGCGGGCCTCGCTCACCTTCAACTTCTTACCGACGTCGTGCCAGAAGCTCAGCTCGTCCTCATCGACATGGTTGTCCAAATCTGAGACGATCAGGAGAATCTTCAAGACGGCCTCAGAAGCCGCGACCCCAAGCTTTAAAGGGGGGAGACGATCGAGGAGAGTTTCGGGCATGAGATCGGAATCGGAGCCGGAGCTTCCGAGAAACTCTGCGAGATCGTTCAAAAAACGCGTTTCTTCGTCGCAGACATCGCCATCGGTGAAGGCCATGATCATCACTGCGTCATAGAGCGCCTCGATGCCTTTTTCACCAAGTTCATTCCGGTGGTCCTCGGAAATGACGAGTTTGGCTCTCTGAAGAACCCGAGCATAAGCATCTGTCATGGAAGAAATCCCTTACCCTTAAGCCGATACAGCAGCATGGACAGTCAAGTGAGATGTGCCTCTCCCGTGCTCCGAGAGAATCTATGACCGGGGAGGATGCCAATCCAACAAGAGCCTGTCAAGAATTCGCTTCCGGGAGAGTCGTGCTTTCTTGGTCCTCAGCATCCCCAGCAAGCTTTCCTGCCTCGCCATCCTCAACGTCTTCCTCTTTTACTTCGTATCTTTTACTCAAGGCTTGAAGTAGGGCTTCTCGGTTTGGTGGCGGTTTGGGATACAAAAGGACGCTGAGAAGGGCGATGAGACCGTAGAGTGCTAAGTGACCAAAATAGATGGTCATTGGCGTCGCTCCGAGGTCGTTGATCCCCTTCTCAATGATGCCATGACCGCAAAGGCTTGGATCTCCTAGGACCGGGAGCAGCCCGGCGAAGGGGTTGAAGGCGAGGGCCAGCAATCCTAAGCTCTTAAAGGTCGAGACCACGGAGTCGGAGACCGGCAAGGACCCGGAGGCCGCAGTCTTCGCCCCAATCCAGGCCATCAAGGGGAGCACAAAGCTCATCACCACGATCCCCATAGGCGTCCCACGAATGCCCTTTTCAACCTTGGCAGGAGCGGGCTTGCCCTCTTCCTTGGGCTCAACGTCTCCGGCAATGACCTTCTGCAGCTGCGCGCCCTCGTGATACTGCGCTGATGCGTTGGCCCGCGCCCCGTATAACGACGCTCCCACGGTAAAGAAGAGCAAGCCTCCAGCGCAGGCGACCATCTCAATCCATGGGGGTTGGCTCGGATAACAATGATAGAGGGCGAGGCTGAAAAACAACGCGGCTAATGTGCTCGTGAGCACCAGATATCCAGGCGCGGTTCCAGTTCGGCTGCGGAAGGTCTCTCCCGGGCTAAAGAAGGCGAGGCGAACCATGCCCCAGCGATTCTCCCGGTCGGAAGCGGCTAAGGTCTCTTTGTTATAAGCCGCAGAGACAACCCAAACCATGACCAGGAGCCCAGAGAGCACGGACATGCCAAGGATCATCCAAGTCGGGGTCATACTCCATAGCGAACCCATAACCCCCACGTAAACAAATCCCAACAACGGCAAGGAGAGCAATCGAGGACCCCGAGACTTTGGAACCGTCGGAGGCCTGTGAGTTTGCACAGCCTTTGCATAGAGGGGAAGAGCGAGAAGGAGGTGAAAGGCCGAGCAAAGCATCCAGAGGGGCAACTCAAGGCCAAAGAGGTCGACTGGACCCCAGAACAACAAACATAAAACAGGATGGCTGATTCCAACAATCGCTAACTTGCGAATGATGCCCGAGATGACCCAACCATGCTGAATCGAGAGCGGAATGAGAAAGGCAATGCCGTAGAGCAAGATCACTGAACTGAACACCAACAGCCCGATTCCTCGTTGTAAGGCAAGCTGCGCCTGAGTTGGTGGCTTGATGAACGCTTGAACCCGAGGGGGCTTATGGTGCTTGCAGGAAATCAACACCCCCAAGGTCGCGTAGGCAAAGTCGACGGATGCAATGACCACAAGGAAGGCCAGGAAGAGGCTTATTGACAAGCCCCCAAACAAATACGCCACCCCACAAGCAGGGAGCAGAGGAGCCTTCGTCATGAGACCGATAGCAAAGGCCCCGAGGATTTTGCCTCGAATCAATCGACCGCTCTCCAAGGACGAGACCGTCAGCGTGTCAAAGGTCTCACGATCTCTCTCAAGGGCGATGCTCGTCGCCGCCGGGACCATCACCCCATAGCTCGCAAAAGCCAGCAGGGCCATCGTTCCCAAGCCAATTATTCGCCCAGCATAGCGCCAGGGACCAGGAAAATAGACCGCCAGGGTAAGTAGGACCATCACCACGGTGATGAGCGCCAAAGCCAGGACGGCGGCGCGGGTTGGAGTTGCGCTCCCGCCGCGCTCATAGACCAGGATCTCTTTGAGGAAGACAGGGTTTAACGACCAAGAACCGAGACCCGTTGACCCAGATTGATTGGCTCCTGGGTTCTCAGCTGGAGTCTCATTGGGAGCCTCACTCATGAAACAACTCCCTCTGTGACGCTGAGGAACAACGACTCAAGCCCCTGAGATTCAACATTGAAGCTGTAAACCGGAAAATTGGCCTCAACCAAGAGCTTCAGGAGGGTGGGAATCTCTTCCTTTTCACCGTCGAATTGGAATCTCAATCCGGT
>JARGOJ010000982.1 GCA_029210225.1 Planctomycetota bacterium | reverse complement strand
TGACGGATACATTTTAACAAGCAATTACAACGTGAATCGCGCCACCAAGATCCGCGTCGAGCTCTCGAACGGCAAGCAGCTCACCGCCGTCGTTAAAGGACGCTCACGGGCTATGGATCTCGCGCTCCTCAAAGTCGAAGCTGAGAACCTTCACGTGCCAACGTTCGGTAAGCCTATCGACGTTGCTCCTGGAACTCTCTGTGGAGTCGTTGGTCGGGGCATGCAGTCGACAACATTGACAACGGGTGTTATCTCCGCTCTCGGCCGTCAACGCGGCGCTTGCTATCAGCTCGACGCAATCATGAACCTCGCCAACACTGGAGGAGCGATCATCAATACCAAAGGGGAAGTGATCGGTATTGGATGCTTCATTGGTAACAACAGAGCTTGGCGCTGGGGTATCTCTTCAGGAGTTGGCTTCGCCGTCACGATGCGAAAGATTGCGAAGGTCATTGACGGATTGAAACAAGGTAAAGCCATGGACAGCACTCCTATCCTCGGCGTAACCTCGGTTCAAGGATCTCTCAAAATCGAATCGGTCTCACCAAACAGCGCCGCTGAAAAAGGTGGAATAAAAAAAGGCGACACCATCGTCTCTGTCAACGGCAAGTCACTCAAAGGCTGGGGTGACCTCGTTCAAGTGATCCGTCGTAGTATTCGCGGTGACACCCTCAAGATCGTCGTCATGCGTAACGGTCAGAAAGTGGAATTGACAACCACTCTCTAAAGGGACCAATGCCACGAAATTAAGTCTGAATCAATGAAAGAAGCGTCGGAATGCCTATAATTCCTTCGCTTCTTCCATTTTAAACGAGCTAATCCATGTCTGAGTCTTCTCCCAAGAGCCGTCTTCTTAAAAAGATAGCCCTTCTCCCAATCATAGTCATTACAGGCCTTGCGGGGATATGGCTGGCCCTTTCCCTGGCCCCTAACTCGGAGGCTATCCAAGAGGTCAAGAGCAAGCAAAGCCAGATAAAGGCCCTTCATTCTTGGCGTCAGTTCCCCAAGCAGGGTCCCAATGAATGCGGGGCGTTCAGTCTTTCCTATGGTTTAAAGCTGGTTCTTAATCAGGAGAACAATCCAAAGGACATGGTGGGCAAAGTCAGCCATAGCGTTGCTTGGTCGGAGGGCCTCTCAGGAACGGTTCCTTGGAAGATCACGGCCGAAGCCGCAGCACAGGGTTTGCAAGCTCAACAATACAGCGCCCTCTCTCATCCTCCAGATCAACGCCTCGGGCTTCTCTGTCATCATGTAAGCGAGCAAAGCCCGGTCATCGTTCTTATCAACAGCGATCGAGGCGTTCAGCACTACATATTGGTTGTGGGATTTGACGAAGAGAGCATTCACATTTATGACCCGGCCATCGACGCGGAGAAAGGGATCGGGGACAAGACCGCCGATCAGAATGGAAGCAAGGCTGGAAACCGAAGCTACACCCGAGCTCGATTTCAGGAAGTCTGGGGGCAAGGTGGCATGGTTGGGCTTTATCGCTGGTGGTATTTGCCGTTGAAGAAGCGCGCTGGTAAAAAATAGGGGCGCGCCAATTTTATAGAGAGAAATAGTTCTCATTCCGCTCAATCATTCGTCGATTGAGAATCTGTTTCCTCTCCGACATCGCTGATCTTCATTCGAGGATTTTAGGGCTTCTTAATCTGCGGTCCTCATTTGCCTCTCAAGGCTGGTGGTACCTTTTTTAAGGCGATAAAGTTGATTCGGTAAAAGTGTCCAAAAAGGAACAGTGCATTCGCTAGCAAAGCTATGTAGACTCTCCGCCAGAAATCGTTGAGGCAGGAAGAGGGAATGTTATGCCGGTCGATGTTTCTGAAGTCCGCGCTTGGACCGCCAATGACAGCACTGAGCTTTACAATGTAGACGCTTGGGGCGACGGCTATTTTCGGATTGAAGAACAAGGTGATCTCATCGTGACGCCGTCGGGACCAGACGGCCCGAGCGTCAACTTGAAGACTCTGGTCGACGATTTGCAACGCCGAGGACTGCGGCTCCCTGTCGTTATTCGCTTCTCGGACATCCTCGCCAACCGGGTCAAGCGTATCTGGACGGCGTTCCAAGACGCCATTGAAGAGTTCGACTATCAGGGTGATTACAAAGGCGTCTACCCCATCAAGGTCAATCAAGAGCGACTCGTTGTCGAAGAGCTCGTTGAGTTCGGAAAGCCTTACAACCTCGGCCTTGAAGCAGGAAGTAAGCCGGAGTTGCTAATCGCCTTGGCGCGGCAATCGAATGACAACGCCTTGATCATTTGCAATGGCTACAAAGACGCGGAATACATTGAGTTGGCGCTGACCTCTTTAAAGATGGGTCGCCAGTTAGTGATTGTCCTCGATCGCTTCGCCGAGTTACAGACGGTCATTCAAGCCACGAAGAAGCTTGGCATTCGGCCCATCTTGGGAGCGCGGACGCATATTTCGTCGAGAGGCGCCGGGCGTTGGGCAGAGTCGACAGGAGACCGCAGTAAATTTGGCCTGACGACGATTGAACTCGTGGAGCTCGTTGAGGTTCTCAAGTCAGAGGACATGCTCGATTGCCTTCAGCTGCTCCATTTTCACATTGGTTCTCAGATTACGACGATTCGGGCGCATAAGAACGCGCTCCAGGAGAGTTGTCGGGTCTTTGTCGAGCTTTCGAAACTCGGTGTGCCTCTGAAGTATTTGGATGTCGGTGGAGGTTTGGCGGTTGATTACGATGGCTCGCATACGAACTTCCCATCCAGCTCGAATTATTCGTTGAAAGAATATGCGGCCGATGTCATCTCTCAGGTTGGAGATATTTGCCGGGCGGAGAATGTGCCCCATCCTATTATCATCAGTGAGTCTGGTCGTTCGTTGACGGCCCACCACTCGGTCCTGATCTACGATGTATTGGGGGTTCGCCGGCTTCCGGTCGATGCACTACCGCTCATTGAAGAGAACGCCCATCGTGTCTTGCAAGATATGCAAACGACTTGTATCAAGGTCAATCGGAAGAACTTCCAAGAGTATTATCACGATGCCTTGGAGCTGCGAGAGGAAGCGCATACTCTCTTTCGGGTTGGCGTCTTTAATTTGGAGGCTCGCGCCACGGCGGAGAAGCTCTTTTGGAACTGCTGTGGGCGAATTAACAAGATCATTTCCGAATTGGAATATGTGCCTGAGGAGCTCAATCGCTTGAGGCGAACCTTGGCGGACATTTACTATTGCAACTTCTCAGTCTTCCAATCGGTCCCGGATCATTGGGCGTGCAAGCAGTTATTCCCAACTTTACCCATCCATCGTCTCAATGAGAAACCGTTGCGTTCAGCGACCCTCGCGGACTTGACCTGTGATTCGGACGGCAAGGTTGATGAGTTCATCGACCTCCACGATGTGAAGGATGTTCTTGAGCTTCATGAGATCAATGAAGGCGAGCCTTACTACATTGGGATGTTCTTAGTAGGCGCTTATCAAGAGATACTCGGCGATTTGCACAACCTCTTTGGGGACACCCACTGCGTGCACGTTTCTCTAGAAGAGACCGATGATCATTACACAATTGAAGAGATTGAAGAGGGTGAGACCATTCA
>JARGOJ010000981.1 GCA_029210225.1 Planctomycetota bacterium | reverse complement strand
GAGGCGAAGCCATGTTGAATTGCTTAAACTAAATTCTTCGATATCCTAGCAAATTGCGCTTGGAGCTGAGCTGGTTCTAGTGATCGTTATAGTGGCCGATATTGAGGGTCTTTAACATTGGGAATCGACGCTTCGCCAAGATCCGGTCCCGGGTTGCGTTTAACTGACTGTGGTCAGCGTCAGATAAGTCTCGGCCAGGTTCTAAATTGACATCGAACCGCTTTAGACCAAAAGATGCCAGACGCTCTAGCCAGCTGTAGTCAAGGGAACCGGTCACCTGGCTAATTCTTAAATCGAGATCGGTACAGGTAAGTATCCCCGACCCTTCAAAGAGCCGTTTAATCTCTTCATTGCTCGCTCCAGATAGAGCTATCCAAAGGCTTGGCAGTTGGCTGGACTTCAGATACTGAAGTAGCTCGTGGAATTGAGAGATGGAGAGGCTTGAGTCGACGAGGGTTACCTGGCTGATTTGATTCTTATCGTTCTCCAAGGTCGACCTTGTGAAGGCCGTTATCTCGCCCAGATTATTGTTGATCGATTCGAAATTGCTGAGAGACGGGAGAATCAGCTTACTAGTAGCTGCGTTGAGAACGCTCTCAGTAAGCTGCAGATTTCGAAGACCGAGAGTTTGGAGTTTCGGGGCCGGCGTTGAGAAGACACTTTCAACAGGAGAGTAAGGAATGGTTGTGTTTAGTAGGCGTCCATCAATTCTTAATGAGGACAGATTTTTGCAGATGGCCGGAGCGATTTTGAGAGTCTGGGGAGGGTAAGCATCCCCTTCGAGAGTCAGCGCGACTGTGTGAACCTCTGTCTCTTTCACGGCGACGAGTATTGAATTGATGGCTTTGAGGGTTCCCGTTAACGCGAGCTGGTCAATCTTGGCAGGGAAGCAATCGGTGAATGCTTCGTATTCTCGGTCTTCAAGAATAAGTCTGAAGCGTCGCGCAGATTTGAACTTTGAACAAAGCTCAGTGAAAACCGAGTCGGAGTTTGAGGCTTGGTCGAAGTAATAATTGATATCCGAAATGAAGCATTGAACGTTGTCCCAGGCAGTCCCTTGAGGGAATCTACGAAACTTGACGCCGCTCATGATGAAAAACTCAGCCGGCCAATTCTCAATCTTCTTTTGTATAAGGCCCGTTAGCCAAGACCATTGGCCCTCGCTGGGGAGTTTCGCGAGGATCAATTGAAGATCGTTGACTTCTTTGACTTTCTCTTTGATTGAAAGAAATTCATTGAGTTCGGCGAAAAGCGGGTTATTCATGCGATGAAGTTGATTGAACAAACGCTGTGCGCTAAGCAAATCCGTTGGATTGGCATCGCAGTGGCGTTGAAGTTCTTGAAGGCTTTGATCCATGAAGGCGTCGCGAAGGAGAGAGAGCTAGACAGCGTTAGCTTAGCATCTCTCCGGGGCGTTCAATTATTTCTGAACGAAGGCTTGGCCTTCTTTTAACAGGGCGGTCCAGGTCTTCTTATTGCGCTTTTTGACGAGCACCCATTCTTTGAATATGCGACCTGCGGGAGCAAAGGGATGGCCCTTTTCATCGGCGATGAGCTTGGCCACTCGGTCTTTGGGGAGCTTGACGATGAGGTCTCCGCTGCGGTGGTCGCAGGTCCCAAAGAATTCGCCATTGACGCGAAGGCAGGGGAAGCCCATAAGGCTCCCCTCCGTCACTCCGTCCTGGCTAAGAAACTCTTTTGCCAGAGTCCAGAAGAAGTCTGTCTCTGGGGCTTTCTTGCTCTTTGTCATGCGCTGGCAACGGCGTCGAGAGCGAGGACCCGCTCAATCCAGGCGAGTGTTTTGGTGTGGGCTGGATCGATGGAGAGGCGTTCTGCCACGAAGCGGAAGGGAGTTCCTTCAGGATATCCACTGTGGTCCGCTGCAGGATACTTCAAGAAGGGAACCACGGTGAGGTCAGCGGCGGTGATGGTGTCCCCGAGGAGATAGTCTGAGTCTTTCAGGGCTTCTTCGACTTTGAGCACTTGGGCTTTCAAGATCTCCTGGGCTTGCTTGGTCGCGTCATCATTGACTTGTCCCGAGAAGGCCTGGCCTGCGACCAGTCCAAGAGCGGAGCCCAGGTCGTTGAGGGCAAACTTCTCCCAACCTTGGATCGCCTGCTGCGTTTCTCTGTCAGCGCTGAAAATTCGAGGCTCTGGGTAGTTGGCGTCGAGGTAGCGAATGATTCCAAAAGAGTCATAGATAACCTTGTCGCCATCTTGGAGCACTGGTGTGAGGGGTTGCCCGGAGACCTTGACGATCTCTTCGCGGCCTTCAAAGCCCTGGACTGCCACGGTCTTGTATTCGAGCCCCTTGAGCTTGAGGGCAAGGCGGATTTTGATGTTGTGAGGAGAAGGAGGAAGGGTGAAGAGAGTGAGCTGAGTCATAGCCGTTGCTTTCTTTCAAAAGGTTATTCGGGTTGGTCCTCAGAGGCAGGAGGACAAAGACTAAATTCGCTTGCAAAACACAAGCTTTTATCGCTTGCGAAATGCAAGTTAATATATCGCTTGCAAAATACAAGTGTTATTCAGAGAATTCTTTTCATGGATTGTGACAAGCCGCGTTCCCGCTGCCCTATCAACTTTGCTGTCGAATTATTTGGCGATCGCTGGACCCTGCTGGTGATCCGCGATCTCGTCTTGCTCGGCAAAAGGCGCTTTACGGAGTTTGCGGCCTCCGATGAAAAGATCGCCACCAACATCCTCAGCGATCGCCTGAAGCGCCTTGCAAAGCGCGGTATTATCGAGAGCAGGCAAGATCCCAAGGATAAGCGCCGGGTCCTCTATCAACTGACAGAGGTCGGCTTAGACCTGATCCCACCATTAATAGAAATCGCCGCCTTCGGCGCCAAGCACGATCCGGATACCGCCGCCCCCGCAGAGTTTACCGAGCGCTACCAAAATGACCGCGAGGGCTTCATAGCCGACGTTTACCGTCGACATAGAGAAGCCCTCAAGAAGATTGAGACTCAAAGCGGTGTTAAGAAATCCTAGACAAAGAAGTCTGGGAGTAAGTCTTTACTTGGGTCCATGGCGTAGACGTCAAAGTCTGTCACGCCCTTCGACCGCAGCAAATCTTCATCAATGAAGAAGTTCCCCGTGCACTCTTTGGCCTTGCTCGTGAAGATCGCATAGGCCGAATCGGACATGATGTCTGTCTTACGACAACACATAAGGGTCTCTTGACTCCCCACAACATTGGCGATGGCCGCCGTTGCAATCGCAGTCTTCGGCCAGAGCGCGTTCACGCCGACCCCCTGATCGCGGAACTCCCCAGCCATTCCCAAGACGCACATGCTCATGCCGAACTTCGCCATAGTGTAGGCAACATGGGGCGCAAACCAACGCTCTTCCATGCTGAGAGGCGGCGAGATATTCAAGATGTGAGGGTTCTCTGCCTTCAATAAATGTGGCAAGCAGAGCTTCGAAGTCAGGAAGGTCCCCCGAGTGTTCACGTGGTGCATCAGGTCATAGCGCTTCATAGGTGTGGCGAGAGTGTTCGTCAGCATGATGGCGCTGGCGTTATTGACCAGGATGTCAATGCCCCCAAACTTCTCAACCGCTTGAT
>JARGOJ010000980.1 GCA_029210225.1 Planctomycetota bacterium | reverse complement strand
GACGACTCAGCCAAAGACAAGAGCGAGGTCGCTTCCAAAGAGGACGAGAGCCCAGGAGGGCTTCTCGAATGCGCCGGTTTTTTGTTTCAAACTCAAGAGACATGGGTCCCTTGGAAGGATCGTGTTCGGCGTAGCGGGAGAGCAAGGTCCGGTCGATTCCCGTCACCAGAGGTATGGACTCCTCGACTGTGCTGTCATGGACCAAGTTAATAATGTGAACTGGTTCGCCCCGTCCCAATCGATAAATGCGTCCGAGGCGCTGATTTCTTCGAGAGGCGCTCCAAGGTTGATCGAGGTTGATAATGATGTCGGCGACTTGCAGGTTTAAGCCGGTGCTGCCGAGGTCGGTGGAGACGAAGATGCGGCAGCTTGGATCCGTTGTAAATTGGGCCACCAGATCGGGTTGTTTATCCTTTGGCACTCCCGCATGAAAATGCACGTGGCTCACATCAAGCTCGTCCAGGAGCGCTGAAACCGCCCGTGTTAAATCTTGGTGCGCGGCGAAGACGATGGCCTTCCGCGAAGACACAAGTACAGAGTCTTGAATGATTGAACGAAGCTCTAGAATTTTGGGGGAGTGCAGGGGTTCACGAGTGTCGAGGCCAATCGTGTCCGCTCGGCGCATGGTCTTGATGGCGTCGTCGAGGTTCCGTCGTTGATCCATATCAAGCTGCGCGACGGACGCTAGTTCAAGTAAGGCGAGGGCTTTCTGACGAGCATTGTCATAAATGGACCGAGCATCCGGGCCAAGATCGACAGCGTAGGAATTCTCTATAAGGTCGGGGAGCTCCGAGCTGACCTCTTTCTTTGAGCGTCGGAGGTAGAGGCTTGAGATCCGATTCTTGAGGTCACTGAGATTCTTGTAACCTATGTGGCGGCCTCGTCCGTCGAAGCGAAAATACTGTTCGTAGTAGCGCCAGAGAGGTCCGAGCATGCGCTGGTCAAGAAATTGCACAATGGAGTAAACCGCTTCGAGGTCGCTTTCGATGGGTTGCCCCGTCAGGACGAAGGCGTATTTTTTAGGAATCTCTTTTACGGCTTGAGCCGTGCGGGTTCGCCAGTTCTTAATCCGTTGGGCCTCATCCAAGATCACTAAGTCGGGCTTGAAGCTTCTTAGAAGCTCTGTATCTCTCGGAATGATTTCATAGCTGATGACGCTGAAAAAGGTAGAGATTCTGGGGTAGAGGGCTTGGCGATCACTTCCTTCAATCACTGTGGCGTGTTCGTTGGTGAAGCGCTCAATCTCCAATTTCCACTGACGCTTCAGGGAGGCGGGACAGATCACCAAGCATCGCTTCACGTTCTGTCGCTCTCGCATGTATATAGCGGCGGCCAGGGCTTGAACGGTCTTACCGAGACCCATCTCATCGGCCAGGAAACCGCGCTGGCTATAAGCCAGAAAGAGGCTTCCGCGGACTTGAAAAGGATAGAGGTCTTCTTGCAGCGGCGAGAAGTCAACCCGACCATTCTCAACCGCTGTGATGACCCGGGCTCGTTCTAGGGACCGACGTCTCAGCTCCTGCTGATGTTTGACATATTCTCGAACTTCAACGGCCACTTTTAGAGCGGCGCGATCATTGGGAGGAAGCTCACTGAGGTCTTCTTCAAACTCATCAAAATGAGTGATAGGGTCGCCGCGAAAGCGTCCGCGATAATCGAAGTGGCTGTCGATCAGCTGGGCCACTCGGGGCGCCGGGCGTCTTGGACGACGGGCCTCAATCGAAACTTCTTCCCCGTAATGTAGGTAAACGTAGGCAATGGGAGGAGGCGTGAGGGAGGCTTTGCGGAAGGCGTTGCGCTCTGTTTCTCGGAGGAAGAGAAAGACGGCCTCGATGTGCTTGCAAGTGCCCAATTGGTTCACGAGATAGTCGGGACATGTACAACCATTGGCGCCCGGTGCGCTAAGATCACGGATAGTGACTGTATAAAGATTCCGACTGGACGACTCGACTTGAAAGGACGAGTAAATGGGCGAGTCACCGAGGTTTTCAACATTGAAGTTTTCCTCGCGGGCGCGCTGACGTCGGCGTTCTATTTGAACGCTTTTCAAGGGGCCTCCTTCTTTTTTGTAGGACCGTCGCCATTATTCATGAACTTTGCCAGACCGCAAAGTTTAGCTATGAAGGAGGATGTCACAATGTCTTTTCTGAAGAAGAATAAACGCCGGCTGCTGGGCTTGGGAGTTTTTGTTTTGGCCTTTTCTGGAATCTTTATTTTCGTCCTTCGTGTCGTCGCAGGACCCAAAGAAGCAAGCCTCCTGGTACGGTCCACGGAGACTGCGGCAGCACAGGAGGCCAAGCAGACCTTCAAAGTGATGACCCTCAACCTCGCGCATGGTCGTCTCGACGGGCCTCATCAGATCTTGTTAAGTCGTGACCAAATTCAGGATAACCTCGAATCCGTCGCCAAGGTTGTCAGGAGGGAGTCTCCCTTTATTCTCGGTGTACAGGAGGCCGACGACGTGAGCTGGTGGAGCAGCCGTGAGAATCACGTGCAGCTGCTCGCTGAAAAAATTGCGCCTGTAAATTTTGTTCAGGGTCACCACATCGCGGGCATGGGTTTGAAATATGGAACCGCCATTCTCGGTCGTGGACCCATGAAGAACGGTTACTCCTACCGATTTGGATACTCTCCTCCAACCCTCTTAAAAGGCTTCGTCATCTCAGAGGTGACCCTGGGTCCTGGGCGCACGGTATGGTTCGTCTCGGTTCACCTTGATTTCCTAAGGTCGAAAGTGAGAGCTCGACAGATGGATCGGATGGCCGCGATTTTGAAGTCAAAGCCAGGAGCTAAAATCGTCGTCGGAGATTTTAACTGTGAATGGGTTGAAGGGGGAATGCTTCAGCGCTTCACTGAGACTCTCGAGCTCAAGGCTTTCCAACCAGAGCGCGACGATTTGTCAACCTTTCCGACATTCTCAAAACGGATCGACTGGATTTTAGTCTCAGAGGAATTCGACTTCGAATCCTACGAGGTTTTGGAGGATACGATCTCCGACCATAGGGCGGTCACAGCGGAGCTTCGAGACAGACGGAAACCCTGACCACGTAGCCCCTTCTATGGAAAACGACAATTGCAACCTTGACGGGAATCGGATAGCCTTCCGCGTTCATGTGTCGACCGATGGATAAATTCGGATAATTTTTCACTCGTCGCGAGTTGGGTTAATTCTGTGGCCACATATATCATCAAGCGACTCCTGCTCATGGTTCTGACAATGTTCGGAATCTGCATGGTGTCTTTCATCGTGATCAACCTAGCACCGGGTGACCCGGCCGACAAATCGTCTGCGCCGGGAGCGGGAGGAGGAGTCGAGAATAAGGCGATCTCTGATAAGGTGCTGCGAGACAATCGAGAGCGCTTGTTCCTCGATAAACCGATTGTCTTCAACTTTAACCCCAGCGACACCGATTCAGTCACCGCGCAGATGATCAAGGATCTGCTCAGCGACGACGAATACACGGTCAAAGACGTTCTCACCAAAGGACGACTGAACGACCTCGGAACGGTTTCGATCCACTCCCTAATCCGGGAGCTTGAGATCATCAACAGGAACCAGAGCCTCCG
>JARGOJ010000030.1:17222-22643 GCA_029210225.1 Planctomycetota bacterium | reverse complement strand
CGATAAGGAAAAACTCGTTCAATTTTTCGATGACATGCGACTCGGCGTCGACACGGCCTGGGAGATCGGCTGGATTGAGAAAGCGCGTCGTCAAAGGTATTACGAGGGAGATAGAAATAGCGGCCCTAAACCCGACTGAATCCGCTCTCAGACCCTCTCGTTCTCTGCCGAGCGGAGTCATTTTTGTCTCGAAAAAAGTGGCCCGAAGCAGACTAAGACTGGAAAATTCTTCGAACTTTGCTAGCCTCTCGCCCGTTCGACTCTCATTCAACACGGCGAGCCACGGTTCATGGACTTCCTCAAATCACTGGCTACAGACAGTAAAGATCTAAGCCTAGATTCAATCACTGGTGCGTTCCAAGGTAGCTATCAAAACTACCTCCTCGCTTTCCTCGCCATTCTGCTTTCGTTTTTCCTACGTCGAGTCATTACAGACATTGTTATTGGCCGCCTGACAAAGTTGACAAAGGGCACCGAGAATAAATTCGATGATTTAGTCATTGAAGCTCTTGAACGCCCCCTATCTTGGTCAACGGTCCTTCTAGGCTTCTATCTCGCCGTACAGGCACTCCACCTCGAATTTGGGGAAACCCTCAGCTCTGCGCTGTCGGATGACACCGCCGCGACATTCACAAAGATCCTCTCTGTTGCCTGGATACTGATGTTGGGTTGGCTTGGACTCAACCTTTGCGATGTCATTGGCCACGGAATTGAACTGGTCACTAAGAAGACTGAAAATCGTCTCGACGACATGCTGGTACCAATCGTTCGCCGTAGCTTAAAAATGTTCGTCGGCCTGATCGCCTTTATCTTTGCGATTCAAAACCTTGGTTACTCAATTAGCGCTTTGCTCGCCGGCTTCTCCGTCGGCGGCGTCGCCCTAGCGCTGGCTAGTAAAGACACCCTCCAAAACTTCTTTGGCTCCATTATGATCTTCGTGGATCGTCCGTTTCAAGTTGGAGATTGGATTGTCGCCGGAACTAGTGAGGGCGTAGTGGAGGAAGTGGGTTTTCGCTCAACAAGAATCCGTACTTTCAGCCGCACACTGATCACTGTTCCCAATTCAAAGATCGCCCACGACCCTATCAATAATTATTCACGAATGGAAAAGCGCCGCATCAAACTCCGGTTGGGGATTGCGTATGGAACGGAGGCCGCCCGCATCCAGGCTGCCGTCAACGCGATCAGACATTTATTAAAGAACGATGAGCGAGTTCATCAAGATTTTTGGCTGGTTAACTTTGACGAGTTCGGAAACTCCAGCCTGAACATACTGGTCTACTTCTTCACCAAAACGACCGACTGGGCCACCTTCATGCAGCACCAGCAGGAGATAGGACTTGGAATCATCGGCGCCTTAGAAACTCTCGGCGTAGAATTGGTTCGTCCAACGCAGACTATCAATCTCCGTCAAGACCCAGGACCTGGCGAGCCTCCGCCTCTCGAAGAGGTGCTCAAGGTCGCTTGCCCGGACGGAATGAAATATCCAGTTCCCGAAGGTGAAAACGAGAGCGAGAGCAGCGCTGACGAAAACGACGAAGGCTGATTCAAAGGGAGTGATTGTTGACGTTCAGTCAATCCCGTTTTGCGAAGCCGGCGGCGAGTTTTGAGTAAAACAAGGGAAGGTCGACCGCCTCGGAAAAGCCCGAGACTTGTCCGTCCCCAATCTCTAGAATCAACCAATCTCCGCCCACAGTCTGCGCAACATCCATGGAGAAGAAAGCGCTGTCAATTTGCGCGGCGACAGCAAGAAACAAGTCTCTCGGAGGCCCCAGCTCAGGATCGGCGGCGTCATCCCAATACTTCAAGATAGAAATCGGCGCTCTGTTAAAAAAGAAGATCCTGAATTCACGGGACATCGGCATCCCCGATTGGGGATGGACACCGAGCTCCTTCAGAGGCACAAACTCCCGAAAAACTAGGCCTCCAGCGAGAGACTCTCCTTGCAATTCAATAAAGCGACGCATCACTTTATCGAGGGCCTCTGAGTCGTTCGCGCAGGGAACAAAGCAGGCCTCTTTCCAATAGTGCTTCTGGGATTTCACATAGTCTTTAATGACAATGGGCTTCTCACCAAAAGCTCGGCACGCATGAACAACCCGTTCTGGGCTAAAACCGCCTTCTTTCTCAAGCCAAATCGACCGAGGACTCCAGTTTTCAATGATTGGGTACGCGTTTGGGAAGTGATGGCAGTGGGCGTATTGACCGGGGGAGGTCATGAGCCCTATTCCCTTGGCTAAGAGTCCCTGGTAGAGCGCTTCGTATTGCGCGAGCGTCAGCATCCAGCCTCGGTAGATCGCGGGTTGAGCCGTTGACTTCGTCGCGATGCTTCCCAATGCCCGGGGGATGTCTCCTGATACAAGCGCGTCAAAATCAATGAGATTCACCCTGAACCCAGCGTTCAGACAAGCTGAATATTCGTCTATGTATAGGCTCTCTGGCATTCTCGGGTTCAGTGGGTCAGAGCAAAAGATCAGGTTCACGATCGCTGTCCTCAAATAGAGTTCATGGACAATTGAAACTGCGGTCAATCCCCACATGGAGGCGACGGCGAAAGAGGAGATTGCACGAATAGTTATCATAGTGTAGAGACTGACAGAGGCGGCTTGTATTGTTAGAGCCCGAGGGTGTTTTTCTAAAAAAATTCGCCGCAGCGAAATGCTATGATCACAGGCTTCAAAACTTCAATGAACCTTTATCAGCAATGAAAATGGGGAGACTATGTCCGAAGAAAAGAAAACAAAGCTTGGTTCGATTAGTTGGCGCGACCTAACCGTGGAGAACGCCGAGGAGGTGAAGGACTTTTACTCAAAAGTGGTCGGATGGGATTCCGCGAATCATGATATGGGCGGCTATAACGACTTCATGATGAACAAGTCTGGGACCAACGACACGGTTGCTGGAATTTGTCACGCCCGAGGAAGCAACGCCAATGTGCCAGCCCAATGGCTCATCTATATTACGGTTGAGGACGTTGAAGCGAGCGCGAAACTCTGTGTTGAAAACGGTGGAGAGATCGTTGACGGCCCGCGAGAGATGGGAGAGCACAAGTTCTGCGTGATCAAAGATCCTTCCGGCGCTGTCGCGGGACTCTACCAAGGCTAATACAAGACAACTATGGATCCGACAAGAGAATAGGAACGGGGCTGTCTCGCAACACAGTGAGACAGCCCTTTCCAATGGGGTGAGCCGTGGGATCCTTTGCATGGACCTTGGGAGCATCATCACTTCAATGCGGCGATATCTGCGCCAAAGTTGATATGCAAGGCGGTCCCGTCCATCACGAGGGCCGGGACTGACTTCACACCAAAGCCTTCCGCTTCGGCAATTCGACCTTTGTCTGCGCCAAGATGGACAAGCTCGACTTCAAACCTCTTCGTGTCGACTAGATCGACGAGCTTGTTCTCTGCGGCGACGCAAACGGGGCAGCCTGCATGATAAAAGGTGACTTTTTGAGACATGGTTCACTCCTACTAAATTGAGGATGAGACTTCGTCAAACGTCCTCACCAACACTGCGTGGCAAGTTAGTTTCGACTCGATACAAAAAGAGTATTCGATAGCAATCTGCTTGTCAAGATAGTTTCGAGTCTTTACTATTATTTTTTCAGGATCACTATTCATCGAGTGGGAAAAATGTCGACCCATCGCCTTCATCAGTTAACTGAGCGCCTCTCGTCCCTCTTCCGAGCAGAGCTCCGATCGAGGGCCACGGCGAACGGCCTGAAGCTCATTCAGCTGGAAGCCCTCATCTATCTAGGAATGGCCAATCGTTACAGCGACACGCTCTTGGCCATGACGGATTATTTCGCCGTGACGAAGGGGACCATGAGCCAAACCCTCAAAGCGCTTGTGACGCGAGAGTTTGTGAGCAAGATCCGCGACTCCAAGGATGGCCGCGTCACTCACTGCGTGTTGACCGCCCAAGGCAGAAGCGTTGTCGAAGAGAGTTACCCAGCCCCGTGTTTTGAAGGGACCGACATCTCGAATTTGAACAAGATTGAAGATGGCTTGGAGCTCGCGCTGCGGGCTCTCCAACGAGGGAATCAGTTCAAGAGCTTCGGACTCTGCAAGACCTGCCGCTTCTTCGAGAAAGATGGATCCAAGCAGCTTTGCGGCCTGACCAAAGAGGCGCTGTCCGAGAGCGATTCAACAAAGATATGTCGAGAACACGAGATCGCAGCGGTTTAGAAGAGAATGAGTATTCAGTTTAAGTTGAGCTTCTCTTCCCACTCTCCAATCTTCGCCTCGGACGACTCGGCGGTCAGACTCAGGGATTCCAATGGGTAATTAATAATCGCGTCGTCGAGTTTGACTGACGCAACGAGCGTATAATATTGAATATTGCTCTTGCTCTTCGAGGCGTGGACACGAGTGACCGTGAGCCGTCCTTCAGCTAAGCCCTCATAGCTCGCCTTGCTAAAGAGGTTGCCCCGGCGTGCGGTGAGAATCGTGGACTCGCAATCATAGTTCAAGTAACACTCGGCGAAGACAACGTCAATAAATCCATAACCCGTGATTAATACCCCCACGCTCATCATGACTCGAACGAAAATTGGTATATCCCCGACCACAATGAAATAGCCAAGTCCCACAGAAAACAACAATAAAATGAGGGCGACGAGGCCGATGCGACCCTTTACTTCGAGAATACGTCCATCGAAGTCGGTCTTGCATAGCATGACAGAGAACTTCTTCTTTTTCTCGCGCTTGGACGACATTCGTGTCCCCCGCTGTTAATCCGGTTTCTATGGAGAGTGAAGAGACATTAACAAAGTTCGTAGGGCGACAAAAGAGGACAGACATTCCAGCTTCGCAAACAACGTCGGTCACGCCATTCGCAACACAGCAAGCAAGCTATGAGAGAAATCTAGGTATTTTTGTGATAGGCTCTCCAATCATTGAGGAAGACGCTGCATTCTTCTGGGAAGATAGACTGCCCCACCTGGCTCATTGAAACTATTGAAATTCGGGTTTCAAGTGAGAATAACGGCCAAGAAGGAAACAACAATGAAAAGTAGGATACTTGGTACGGCCATCGGATTTGGTGTGATCATCGGACTGACCCTTTTTCTGTGGCCAAAGGAAAATGGTCAGTCAGGCCAAGACCGTAGAGAAACAAAGAAGAACTCCAATTCAAGCCGTCTTAAATTGATGGTCAAGTCAAAGGACTCTCTTAAAAAGAAAGCTCAAGAGAACGGCCCTGCAAAGAAGCCGAAGAATGACTCAAGAAGTTCAGAGAAAGAAGATCAAAAAGAGATACTCGGGCAACAGCTCCGGGATGCTGTCAAAAACGGCACAATGAGTAAGACTAAAGCCATTCAAATTTGGCGCGAAAAAACAGGCGGCCGCCATCCCTGGGAAGATCAAATGAAAAAATGGGGGAAGGGCAAGGGAAAAGGCGCTGGCAAACAAAAAAGAG
>JARGOJ010000030.1:12333-17212 GCA_029210225.1 Planctomycetota bacterium | reverse complement strand
GGCCAATTGGCTTGAAGAAAACGCCGTCACCATGGAATCGAGAACACTCTCTGTAAAAGGTCGCCTCGTCGATGTGAACTCGCAAGCCATCGCAGAGGCTCAGGTTTCCATTTTACCAATGGCCGCGCTATCAAAGCCTCCTCGCATGGGAGCCGCTGTTGCCGGGGTCTCTGACCAGGACGGCCAGTTTAAATTAACCGCAGAGGGCCATCAATTCCGCCTATTTATTCAATCACCCGATGGCATTGAGAGCAAAAACATTTTAATTCCTCTCTCCGAATCCAACGAGGTTGACTTAGGTGATATTCAATTAGGCCAAGCTTATCGCATTCAAGGGACAGTCAAAAACGCCGCCGGTGATAGCGTCTCAGGCGCCACGGTGAGAGTCTACAACCCGGCGGACTACACACGCCTCATTGCGGCTGAAAACGTTGCATACGTATCGACGAACATACAAGCAATCGCCGAAGGCCAATCGAGTCCCACGGGAGATTACGAATTTCAGTTAGCACGAGGAAGATATGTCGTCCTCGCTTCAAAAGAAGAGTCACTTTCTTCTAAACCACTGTCAATCAACTTGACCGATCGGCCCTTGAGCAATCAGAATCTGTCACTGAGAGCTCCGAGAACACTATCAATTCTTGTCAAAGACCAAAACGACCGGGGCCTCGCTGACGTGACGATTAAACTGACTCAATTTGGCGCGCTCTATCGCGACGGAAACCCCATCATTGCTGAGGCGAGTACCGATGCCGAGGGGCGTGCGCAAATTGACAAACTGCTGTTTCGTCGCTATCAGATCGTCGCGGATGCCGAAGGATACGCTCGCGTCCTTCGGGACTTGCAATTCACCGAAGATCAATCGACGCAGGAGTTATCCCTAACTATTTTCACCGGGGCTCTGGTCTCAGGGAAAGTTCTCTCCAAAGACTCTGGAGACCCCGTCGCGGCGACACTCGTTTGCTCGGGAGCTCGTCCAGACGGTCAACCGGACATGCAACGCCTTTTGGCAAAGACCCCCGTCAATGCTGACGGCGCCTTCTCATACCAGCGCGTCGCGCCAGGAAACTACGTCCTTGCTGTTCATTCCCCACGTTATGCCCGGATCGACGTTCCATTCACGGTGGGCCCGAATCAAACAGTGGTCGATCTTGGAGATATCGAACTGACTCAAGTTGGAGAAGTCTCCCTGACGGTCATTTTAGGAAGTGGACAGTCCGCCAGCTCAGGGACTGTCCAACTTCAACAAGGGAACTCCAATACAGTCTTGAATGGAACTATCGAGAGCGAAGGCCTCGTCACTTTTGAGAACGTTGCCTTGAGCAGCTCAATAGTGACGGTCATGGACAAATCGGGGAGAATACTCGGATTCCAGGATCTTGATCTCAGCACCGAAACAACCGCGACAATTCGCCTGATCCCCGCGGACGCTACTTTCACTGGAATCTTGCAGTCTTCCCAAGGAACTGGACAATCTGGAACTCTCCACCTCATTCGCGTCGGAGGACATGTTCCTCCCATTATCATCACCTCGAATGAAACGGGCATCATAAATAACTCGGAACTCCCCCCGGGTACCTATGACGTCTACCTTCCTCCAAGTTCGACAGTGGCCCAACCCGGGTTTTCAAGCCAGTCATTAGGCACTCCTTTGGGTCGTCTAACACTCGAAGCAAACAAAACAACGAATAAGAATTTCCAGTTACCCGCTTCAACGACCCCATCCACAGGCAATTAAATACGCCTCCTCCATTAGTGTTCATAGGATAGGCGAAGCACTGTGAAATTGACCCTCGTGACATTGGCCGGGCTCTACTCAATCACCCAAATATCAAGGTCTCTAGCCATACCTATCTGGGCGGCTCCGCCCAATTCCCAAGATGAGTTCTATTCCATCGCTTACACCGCAGACGAGATCTCTATTGTGACCAAAGCGGAAAGGGTGCCGAGCGAAGCAAAGTCTGAGAGAGACTGGGCTGTGTTAAAGGTCAAGGGGGAGCTGGATTTCTCCCTGACTGGTATTCTCTCTGACATAGCCGGGGTTCTCGCAGCAAGTGAGATTCCCATCTTTGCAATCTCAACCTTTAACACTGACTACATTTTAGTTCGTCACACTCACTTACATTCAGCACAGAGAGCCCTCAGAACAAAGGGTCACACGGTCATTTGAGTCTTGCTTGGATTGCGCTTCCGAGTCCAATTGCTCGCCGCTCTTAGCTCTAATGGGCTCTTGGCGTGGGCGCGACAGGCAAGAATCAGTCCGGCTTCCTCTTCTTCTTTGAGGAGTACTTTTGCGTCGGTCATTGAGACTTCACCAGCATCGAGTGAGAGCACACAGGTTCCGCAGCGGCCACGCTTACAAGCATATTTTATGGGGACGTCCCGGGCAATGGCCGCTTCTAAAATGGTCTCTTGCTCAGTGATTTCAAATTGAAAGGACTTGTCACCATTCTTGAATTGAGCGCTATGGGATACGCCCTCGCTGCTTGGCGAGATGGCCACCGATTCGCTCACGACCTCAGGTTGCTTTGGACGTGATTGAAAAGGACCGGGCAAGCCCTCTTCGTAGCCCTCTATCAATGCATTTTTTTGCTCCAGGGCAGCGCGGTGCTCATGAAACCAGCGGGCGTATTTATAAAAGGGAACCCGAGGCTGAAGGTGGTGAACAAGGTGAAAGTTCTGCCAGAGCAGGGGAAGCGTCAAGCCAGGAACTAATAGAATACGAGTATCTCTGAAGTCTTCCTTCTCTGTGTGAGGATGGTGAGGGATCCAGTCGAAGGTCAAGGCTAAAAAGGCCATGGCGACAAAGGCTGGGAGAACCCAAAGGAATAAGGCTAAGTGACCCATGTCGAGAATGGTCAAGACAACGCAGAGGCCGAGCATAAACAAGACCCCAATAACCGTTGACGGGAGTGTCTCACGGGCTGCTTCTTCTTTAGAAATGGGGCCGACAAACAATTGATAGTAGTAGTGAAGACTCACTGTCGAGCAACGAAACAAGACGGCCAAGGGATGCTTGACCGCAACCCAATGATCGGGATCTTTGTCCGCTTCGTTCACGTGGGCGTGATGCATGAGATGGGCGACGCGAAAACCCGAGTACGGCGCGAAGAGGATAACTCCGCTGATCCAACCGAGGCACTCTTCAAGCGCGGACATATGACTCTGTCCCCCGTCGATGTTGCTATGAGAGGCCTCATGCATGACTGTAAAGGAGCCATAGGCACAGACTGTGGCGATCACGCTCGCGATGGCAAGGGGAAGAAGACCCTGAATGGCTAAAGTCCAGACCGCGATCTCCACAAGCACGATGGCGCTGAAGAAGAGGATGGTTGGGGTCGCGACTCCCCCTGTGTGCGCTTGCCAATCAATCTTCATTTGGGCGTCGGTCGACGATTGACTCTGGATTGTTGTTAATTCAGTCATGATTGCTAGTCTTCTCGATCTGGCTGACAATAACGAATAATGTACTGACAATGAAATTGATGAACTCTTCTCGGGATACCGCGGCCTCGTCAATCCACTCAGCGGTCGCGGTCTCAACCATCGCGATCCAACCTCGTAGGCTGAGCTTGGCCAGGGGTGTGAGAGCGCCCATACCAGTCATGGTGGCGATTTGTTCGAGAACAAAAGCCCTCACCCTATTTGTCTCAATGCTCACGTCTGAGTCGGCCCCAAGGCCTCCTCTTATCACAGTTTTGTATATGCCTGCGTTCTCTTTGCAGTAATCCACGAAGGCCGTGAGCATGCTCAAGATCGCTTGATCTTGGTCGTCAGCGCACGCGGTGGTCATCGCAACGATCACTTCATCCACGACATGCTTGACCGTCGCCAAATAGAAACCTCGCCGACCTTTGAAGTAATGATAGAGAAGCGCCTTAGAGACCCCGGCACTCTTCGCCATGACATCCATAGAGATCGCGTCGAAGGAGTGCTCGGAGAAGTGCTGGCAGCCGAAGCTTAGAAGCGCTTCCCGGCGTTGCTCTGGATCGAGTCTTCTTCTGGTCTTTACACTTGTCTTCATGCCTTGGCTCCCTTGCCTAGAACCCTTTTTAATGCACTATTGACCTTTTGTCAATAGCCTTGTTGACAAAAGGTCAATAGCGTTTGAGTTGAGGCTTTTCCCTCGCTCTCCTCCTAAAATCTGAGGAAAATTTCCTCAGGTCGTTCTTATGGCCAGACAGCTATCCCCCTCCTCTTCACGATTCGTACTTGATGGAGATGCATGGAGCTTGTCTTGGAACAGCAGAACCGCTTCCCCAAACCTTTCACAGGCTCTCAAAGAGCGTCTTGCTTGTTGGACCAGGCTCTGTCCTTGAGCACAGCCTCGCTGGCGTGCTCTTTCTGAAGAAAGTCACGGAGAACAGCACTGATTAGAAATGAGGGGCAATTAGAAGATGAAGCCGATGTCAATGACACCTGCTTGCTCATAGTCTTTCTTCGCCTCGCGAAAGATGCGCGTCGTTCGAATATAACTAAAACGATAGACGAAATTCTTCGCTTTGAAGACGAGCCCTATAGCGGCCTTACTTTGAAAAGGAACTCGGGACACAAAGTGGCTTTCCTGATTGGTGTTCCCATCAAGAAAGATAGCGTGGGCGATCGCGAAGCCCTCCACGATCGAATAGAAGTAAAACGAGTAATCCGGAGCGTTTGTATAGTCATGGAAGTTGTTAGAGATCGCTCGGTTGCCTGTTGGCGGAATCTCCCAACCAGATATCAAGTTCCAGCCAAAACGGACTCCCACTCCAACAGAGCCATAAGTAAATAGATTCCCGAGTCCACCACTCACCCGCCAGTCTAAATCCAAGTTCGCGCCGAAAATTCTTGTGTTAGTGACCTGTAAAAATCTGCGCCCGTGAACAACATCAAGATTGAC
>JARGOJ010000030.1:8063-12323 GCA_029210225.1 Planctomycetota bacterium | reverse complement strand
AAACTCGTCCTTTAATTGATTCGGCCAACCGTTTGGCACATCGGTTTGAGTCACTCGATGCACTTCTTTTTGAATGGGCTCCGCCAACGACGACTCCCCCACCAAGCCCAGAGTTAATTGAATTGTGTTGAGCTGATCATTGTTCGAACTACTAAATTGAAAGAGCGTCCCCAAGAAACCCGTGTAAGGCAAATCATCTTGAATGACTTCAGACTCCAACAAATCTTCTGGCGTCACTGTGATGTGCACCAAGGCGAAACCAAGTCTTCTCTTAGCCCCCGGAGCATTCAGCGCTGGAATACGCCCGACCCATTTAGCGAGGATGCTCGGCAGATAGGTATCTTCCCAACGATCAACAAGCCTCGGCTGCCAAAACAGCGAGAATCCGCTCGTAAAGTGTTGGTCTGAATCGAAGAAGACATCATTGGCGAACTGAATTTGAAAGACACCCTCGTAACTTGACTCTATCTCCTGCTCAATATCGAGATCTTGGTCGAAATGCTCACTGCTTCCTCGGTTTCCCGAGCTCCCGCGCCGACTGATCTTCTCAAAGAGCCCTGCGCCATCGGCCGCCGCGCTTTGGACGCTCAGGGGGCTCAGCAAGCAAACAATGATGACCAACAGTTGCTGGTATCTAATAATCAAAACATAACCCCAAGGTCCGCTTGCCCCTCTCCGGCACAAAATACACTATGGCGAGGATCCAATTCTAAATGTTCAGGACTTATAAACCGTCGCTAGAAAAAGACAATCTTGATTCGCAGTGCCGCTTTCAAGCGACACCTCGCCGGGCCCAAAAAATAATCACTGGGATCGCAACTCCCCGCACTCAAAAGGTCAAAGTTGGTCGCGCCTGCGAGTTCATCAATCCACGTCTTTTCCAGCAAGAACCATACCAGAAAAAGAAAGCCCCCAGCCGAAACGGACGTTCGCTTCGCCCACATTAAGTATTTTAGGATCGAAAGCTCGGCTATCAACCTAGAACAGACCTATTATTTCTGACAGCCGCCAAATAGACTGAAAATTGTTCGCGAAAATGGAGCGAAAATACAGATCGAGAATTGTAAAAGATTCATTGCACTTCTGTGGAGCAAGGCCTTCCCACTAAGAAAGCGCTATGCATCTTTGTCACGCCGATCCTCATCCGTCCACAGACCTCGCCGGTTTCTCAGCGATTTCGTGCTGTCCTGTGTAAAGGCGCTGCTCCAATTTGCAAAAGAATCAATCGACGAATGAAGCCGTCGGCAGCTTGCGAAGGGCTCCTGGAGAGATTCCCCTCACCCTTTTAAAGGCACGCCCAAAAGCCGCCACCGATCGATATCCTAATCGCTGAGCGATCTCAACAAGCGAGAGATCTGTGTCTCTCAACCAGCGACACGCCACCCGAACACGCCAATTCGTGACATATTGCATCGGCGTCTGCCCCACAGATTCACTAAACCTTGCAGCGAAAACTGAGCGCGACAGACTCCCTTGTTGAGCCATAGTCTCCACCGTCCAGTCATAACCAGGATCGCGATGAACCTTTGACAGAACAATCCCCAAGGCTGGATCTCTCAGAGCCCCCAACCAACCGGTCCTCGCCTCCGGATCGTTCGCAAGCCAGGATCGGATGGCCTGAACAACAAGGATGTCACTCAAGCGTGCGATGATCGTCTCGCCTCCGGGTCTTAACTCTCGGGCCTCACGCCCCATCAATCGCAGAGTACTCTGCAACCAATCCATCTCCAGCGCCGTCCACGAATCAACATGGATAAAATCGGGTAAGGCCTCCAAAAAATGACCGGCGACAAGATCCTCAAAATTCACCGCCCCACAAATCATCAACGTCTCCTCCCCACCACCGCCGTGGCGCAAAATCTCGTAACGATCTGAAACAGCCTCCCGAGGCAAGTCAAACAAAGGCGCTGCTTCTATTCCTGGGGAACTCAACAATCGATGCCCCTCGCCTTTTGGAAGCAAGGCCATATCTCCCGCTCGAAGCACCCTGCTCTTACCCTCGCCAATCTCAAGAAAGCACCCTCCCGAAATGACGATATGAAACATTAAAGCCCCACTCATTGGTGGAAGCACCAATCCCCAGGGTTTCGAAAATTCACTTCGGCAGTAAAACACTCCACTCATACGCAACTGCCGAAGCGTCTCCCCCAGCGCATCATTCGCTTGAGGAATCTCTCCTCTATTCACACCCTGCTCCGAAAAGTCTCATCCCCCGAAATATCTGGACGAATGAGCATGATTTACCGACGAAGTACAGCAATCAATCCAAAACATAAGCGCTATTATAGACGAAACGAAACAAACAAAGGAGATTCAAATGTCCCCAGTCGATTCTAATCAAAAGCCCTTGAGGGTCCTCGTCGTTGGCGCAACTGGCGGGACAGGAAGAGCCACTGTTGAGGCACTTCTATCAGCGGGACACATCGTCACCGCTTTTTCTCGCCGGGCGTCAAAACTCTGCGCTACCATGAACTCCAGCCGACTCTCAATCTTCGATGGGGATGTGATGAAGCTCCGCGATGTCGAAGAAGCAAGCAAAGATCAAGACGTTGCCATTGTCACCTTAGGCATCCAAGAAAACCCCCTCAAAGTTCGGCTCTTTGGCAGCACTAGAACTCCGATGAACGTTCGATCAGAAGGTACTCGCAATGTGATCGAAGCGCTAAGGAAGCACGGATCGGGACGAGTCATTGTCCAGAGTTCCTATGGAGTTGGAGAGAGCCGCGATCAACTCGGCCTCATTGATCGTCTCTTCTTCACTCTCTTATTAAAACCTCAAATCGCTGACACCGAAATTCAAGAGTCCATCGTGAAATCGAGTGATATCGATTGGGTCCTTGTGCAACCGGTTCATTTAACTGATAGCGAGGAAATGAACCCGCCTTTTGAATCGACCCGGGGACAGACCCGACGTATGAGCGTGGCACGAAAAAGAGTGGCGCGCTTTTTAACAGAGTCGATTCAACGCAACGACCTCAATCGATCGACCGTGGCCCTATCCGGCTGATTCCATCGGATTGATACGAAGCGACAATCTCATTCGCCAAGGTATTGAGATTGTCGTCAAATGATGAACATGATCCAGCTATCAGAAAAACTCTCAATAACCCTCTACGAATCAAGAGACCCTTTATACAGCAGCTCCGACTCTTCGATGTGATCCCAATCCCCACTCAATATTGCTCTCAGACCTGACAGAGTGTCTTTCAAACACACTGTTTCTCCATCGAGGCCATTGAAGTCTTTAGCCACGTAAAATGGATTCGTAAAGAAACGCTCCAATTTGCGAGCCCGGCTAAGCCTCAATTGATCTTCTTTATTTAAGGACCCCATGCGATCTTCAAGAACGCTGTCTAAGCGCTCAGCAAAGGCCCTCATCGACCGATTAAGCCCGTGCTCCAACAGCGTCGTGTCCGCCATGACTTCTTTCTTCCAAGTCAATTCTTCGATCACTCTTTCGCGCAGCGCCGCGTGCTCCGCGCTGATCTTCTTTTCTTCGACCAACCTGGATCGTGAGCGAAGTCCATCAATAGCAGGATAGAGACCCTGAAAGGCGAGCATCGGATCGAAAAACAACGCCGCATCTAACTGTTTCAAGCCCGTCAAGAACTCTGGATCCGTTGCATTCTGAGTCAATAGCCAAACGGTCTGCAGTGAGCCTTCAACATCAATCGTATGGTTTTCAAAGTCGGAGGTCAGCAATCTCTGAATCAGCCCCGCCTCACCATTTTGAGCGAAATAGACGATGGTCAGCGGACAAGAGCCCGCCGAGAATCGATGGTAAAGCTCTCTCTCGAAGACAATTCGCCCCACTCCTTGCGTCCCAAAGAAACCAAGCAAGCCTCCTTCGCTGACCGGACAAAAGAAGTCGAAGGGTTTGATTCCAGTCTCAAAGATTTTATCCGAAGAGCTCTTCGACAAATCCCCTAAAACAGCATGGAGATTGCCTTCTGGCAGGCGATGATTGAGACCCGCCGTTGCCGGGATTAAGTCCATCCCCACGCACGACGCCTGGCTTGATTCAACGATCTGGCAGCGAACCTTTCCTCCTCCTAAGCGCTGCACAACCCTTAAGGTTGCTCCAACCTGGCCATCCGCTTTGGCCACGGCCATCGCGTCAAAGACTCTCCCGGTCTCCGTTTTTAGCTGAGCGTCAATCATTGTACCAGTCACTGAGAGAACTCGGCCAATCTGCTCAGCGAAGTCCCGCTCCAAACTCTCTTCGGCCGATTGAATTTAACCGGCTCTTTAAAAGGAGAG
>JARGOJ010000030.1:0-8053 GCA_029210225.1 Planctomycetota bacterium | reverse complement strand
ATTTTTGCCGGGCGCTGTGAAGTAAATTGTTCACTGTCGAAACGCTCTTGTTTAGATAGCGCGCCACAGCCGCTTGGGATTGATCTTGGAGGTAATACAGATAGACGACCTCCTGAAGGTTTGAAGGAAGGTCCTTGATCGCACGTCGAGTGGCCCCAACCAGCTCTTGGTTCTCCATATCTAAGACTGGATCTTGGTCATCAATCACCTCGATGCTCTGCAATGAAATCATTGATTTCTGACGTCGCAAAACACGAAGACAACGATTTCTAACAATCCCACGGAGCCACCCCGAAAACATTGAAGGCTCACGCAACGCACCAAGACGTTGATAGGCGATCAAAAATGACTCTTGCACAATGTCTTGGGCCAAATGGCGGTCTCGGACGAGCGCTAAAGCCGTTCCCAGCGCTAAGTTCTGGTGACGAAAGACCAGCTCAGTAAACGCCACCGTGTCTTTGTTTAGAACCGCGCCCACTAGATCTTCAAGGCTCTCTCTACGCTTCACAAATCGTTTCCTTCCAGTAGCAAGTGCCACTTGGGAGAGTTCGCCTTTGGATAATTCCCATTTTTTTCTAGAAAAAAGTATGCAAAGCCTCTAGTGCGAAGAAATACACGCGCTTGAGGCTACCGATTGTTACTTTTGAAGGAGGTCTGCTATTGGCGTTGGCTTGAGCCCCGCAACGCGCCCGCCACGCCGGAAGTCTTGTAAATCCCATCCGACTCTAATTTCTCTTGCAGTTTTCTATAGGAAAGAAAGGAATACGATCCACTGTAGCTTTCTTCGCTTCGAATGTAAGAAGAGATCTTCGCTTTGGTGTAGGCTTCCGCGTCGGTTTTTGCGTTCCCAATCCCCGCGACAAGATTCAAGCCCTGCTTCTTCAATTTCTTTAGAACCGCTAGTTTGAACTTGGCGTGGTTCTTGGGATTCAATTGATTCCCCAGCTCATCGTCCGTTCCCCCACCATATTCGTTGTAAATGATAGTCCCCTTCGGGAACTTATGACGCTTCAGGAAGGCCTCGGTGAGGCTGGAGAAAGAGTCATCCCGGGCAGTGAGATAGACGATGCTGTAATCTTTTGCGAGGGCCTGAAGCAACTTTGGAGCGTGAGGGAATGCCCTGGCCTTATGGCCGCGAAAGAGGATCAGCCACTCGGACATATCCGAGATCGTCCCATCGATATCAAAGACCAGGACCTTGTTTTTTACTTCGAGCACACGAATTGTCCCGGTGACAGTGAACTTCCTCTTTACCAGAAGAGCATTGAACTGAAAAACACCAGCCTTCTTAGGAGTCCATTGAACATGCGCTTTCCCTTGGCCGTCGGTCTTGTCCTGTCCAATCGACGCCCCGTCAATCGTGAAGGACACCATTTCCTTCTTGATGTCCGGGCGAACCCAAGGTCCCCAATTCTTCTCGAACTTTGCTCCTAGTGTCACGGTCTTCCCTGGAACGGTCACCGCATCGTAAGCCAACCCAGAGACCTTTGCCTCGGCATGACCTGCGAGCAACAGAACAAAAAAGATTGCGATAAATCCCTGGCGCATAGTCTTACTTTCCTTGGCCTCAATGAGCCACAGACATTCTAATTCTCACTCACCATCCAATATGAGCAACCTTTTGCCAAGGCCAAATCGAGGAGCCAAGGTCAAAGATCCGTCAAATTTCCGATTGCGCCCGGGCTTGATACGCCCTGTCGAAGATACGGAAAGCCCAAAGTCCCTGCTGGGCTGCTCCTATAATCTATGTAAAATCAGGCTCCGCAAATTTGACCGTGACATTTTCACCAGAATAAGGGCGACACATGACTGGGCACTATTTAGACCTTGAATCTTGGCCTCGACGCTCTCATTTTCAATTCTTCAAGCACTATGAGCTGCCTTTCTTCGGGATTTGCGCCGAGGTTCCGGTCACAGAAACCTTGCAGTGGTGTCGTGATCACAAACTCTCGTTCTCACTGGCCTGCTGGTTCGCCTGTCTCCAAACGATCAATGCCATCCCCGAGTTTCGCTACCGAATCCGTGGAGATAAGGTCTGGGTCCACGAACAAATCGATGTGGGTACGACCATGCTCAATGACGACGAGACCTTCAGCTTTCGCTACTTCTCCTATTCGACAAAGTTCAAAGACTTCTGCGGGTCCGCGAAGGCCGCCACGGACCTTGAGGAACGTGCGGACAATGACGCGCTGATTCACGGGTCGACCTTACCTTGGGTTCGATTTACGGGTTTAACCCACGCTCGACGGATAGGTCAGGACGACTCCGTCCCCAAGGTCGCCTTCGGACGATACGCCAAGATTGATAATGCCGTGACCATGCCCGTCTCTCTAGAAGTCCACCACGCACTCATGGACGGGCTCCATGCGTCTCGTTTCTTCCAGCAGCTTGAGCAACGCTTTAGTGATCCTAAGACCTTACTCAGTTAGTCTCCCAACTCTTCGGCCACGTCATAAAACAGATATGTCGCTGTCTTGAGATCGAGCGCGCTCTCCATCAACTCTTTAGTCGTTGTTACAACGACGTTACAGCGCATAGCGATTGACTCGAATTAGAATGTCGGCTCTTCAGAGAAAGGAGACGACTGTGAAACACGTTCTCACCATAGCGATCTTTGTGATGTGCTCATTCAATGTCGACGCACAAGACAGCGGTCCAAATTCGTCCACTAAAGAAATCCAGGCGCAAGTCAAAACCACACTCACTAAGCTTCATAAGGTTGACAAGAAGCTCGTTGCGTCAATTTCAAAAGACAAGAAAGACACAGCTAACAGGATCTCGAAATACAAAGGGATGATCTCGAAAGAGGCCATGGCTAAACTGAAGAAGGGCGATTATGACAAGGTCATAGCGGAGCAATTTGCAAGTCAGAAGACTAAGAAAACGCTGGTCTTTCGTTTTCAATTGATGGCCTTTGGTGTCCATCACCTTGATCTAACTTATAAGAGGTCTAAAAAAGGCCAGAAGCTACGCTTGACCCTGACCAAGGTGGAGCAATTTGGCTGGTAACTCAGTGATTGATCGACCATGCTTCAAAGCCGAGGAGCCTTGCGGCTAATTCTGTCACTTCAAAGTTCTCTGGGTAGGCGCTGGGATCGGGTTCGAGTGGAGAATAGGGAGTGCCTTCTGGCATCATTCGAATATACTGAACAGCCCGCATCCGCTTACTGTTATTGGGATGGTTGCCATGCATAAGCAGGCTACTCCAAGCCAGGAGACAACCACGCTTGATCGGTATTTTTTGGATGTGGGCTCTCAGTGGGTCCTCTTTAGGGACTTGCATAGAGCTCTGCCCAGAGCTTCCTAAATCTTTGTTGGCCGTCGCCCAATCGATGCTTATCTTATGTGATCCTGGCACGCAGTGAAAACCACCGTCCTCCACTCTCGCGTCGGTGAGGGTGAGGAGGCCTTGAATAATTAAAGTCTTATGGAAGTCAATCGGCGCACCACTATCCTCGAAGCCACCGATGCTCGCAAAGCCAGTCTTTGTATCATAGCTAACGGGGTTACAATCGAGGTGCAGCCAATTCTCAATAGTCTTCCAACTTGCGCTTCCCCCAAGCCATTTTTTTGTAGGAGCTAAGACGCCGAGTCGGTCGTGATCAACCCACAAACGTTCACTTTGAAGCACAGCCACGAACCCATCATAGACTTCTTGAGAGCACCGATTCTTTAACTGAGCGGGAGAAAACTCCGGGAAGCCACCAACAATTCCAAATTGACCGAAGCGCTGGCTATCCCAAAAAGTCTCCCATGTCGCTGTTTTTTTGGGGTCGAGCCCGCTCTTCGCCGCTTTTTTGTAAAATTCGCTGAGAGTGAAATCACAAGCCTCCGAGCTGAGCGCGTCGCGGATGATGACGAATCCGTATTTTTGAAAGAAGCCCTGAACTCCAGCCTTGTCAGAACTAACGAAGCTCGGTGCGTAGCCGTCTTTGTCTAGGGGAACAAGTCCGGGCAAGCGGGCTTCAAGGTCATTCTGGGTCATCGATTCAATCCTCGACAGTGGACTCTAATAGGCATCTAGAATACCTCAACGACCCGAATTCAATCAAGAAAACTCCCGTCGCTGAGCGCGACTCCTCGAAATCAGGCTATGAGCTCACAGAGATTGTTCGGTCTGGTTCAGGATTGACTGGAAAGCGTTTGACCTGAATGAATTCACATCCCTCAATCAACTGCCTCGCGACCCGATGCATACCGTCGAAGACACGCCCGTCTTCAGTAAGGATCACTGGGTAGGAGAGATCACAATTCATGATTCGCTTGGCGTGCATTGCAATAGCACGAGTCGTCGGACGGTCGTTGGGGCCAAACCAGGTGACCTGATCTAAACCAGTCATCTCTTCGATAGATATCTCTTCGACAGGCAAATCCTCCGCCAGTTTCCAGATGCGTTCGACATCCCATTCACGACGAATTCCACCGCCCTGCTCCGCATAGATTCCAGCCACGGGGCCCTCCTAAAGACAATAAACTTGACGATATAAGGAACATGAGAGCGGATTCACGGGAAATTGCAATCGCTACGGAAGAAAAAGAAAATCAATCAGACTTATCTGCAATCCAAAGATAACGAAGTTCCGGGGCAGACTCCGGGGCAAGGCTGATACCCGATTCAACAATTTCAAAGCCGTGGGACTCATAGAAGGTCCTCGCCTGTTGATTCGCTTGATGGGTATGCAATTCTAAGCGCTGGGGAGAAAGCGACCTCGCCTTGATCAGCAAAGCGCTCCCTATCCCCAGAGACTGAAAGCGAGGATGGACATAGAGCCCATCAATAGAGTCACTTTTCATGGCCTCTCACTCACAGCTTAGGATTTGACCTGTCAGAGGAAAAGGAAGAATCCACAAGCATTGAATCGGAATCATCGTCTGGGCGCCAGAAACTCTAATCGGTGGTCGATCCTGCGATCACTGAAATACTCGAAGATCCTGGGCGTTGAATCGTCCAAAGAAAAGTGCCCCACCATTCCCGCCCCGCATCGAAGTAATTACTCCAGTTCGTGTCCCAGCGGTAGATAATCAATTCTTCAGAGAGCCCCCCAAAGAGCGCAAAGCAGAGCCCCTGGAAGAGAGTATTGAATTCGCAGGGATCACTATATCGCATGTTGTAGGGAGGATTCGAAAGCGCATAAGCGAAGCCCTCACCTATTTCCAGGCGGGCATCCCATTGATCTTCAAGAATTGAATAGTCCGTCAGACAGGTTGCGTTGATCAGATAGGGACGAGTAAAATATTCGTTCAGGTGAGCGCTATTTCGGCTTCGAAGAACAAGGCAATCCTGCTCACTGTCGTAGTGCCAGCCAAGAAACTCTCGCAGAGAAATCCGCTCTCCGGAGAAGTCGCGCCGGTCGATGCGCATTTCAAACGCCGAAGAGCTGCGGCTCCACTCTTCTCTTAAGACTTCAAACAACTGAAAGATCTCTTGTCGGTGATCATCCACGCTGGCATCGCTGCGGCTCTCAAAGAGTCCAAAATCGAGGACCCCATCGGCCTCCTGATACAAGGCATCTAACGCAAGGGCGGGTCCTCCCAAGCGCCCGTCGGCGTAGCCCTTAATCTCACCGATTCGCAAGCGCTCTCCCTGATAGAGAACATAGTCGGCGATATCACCGGTCAGCTTCCAGCGGCGTTTGAGTTTGCTTAATCGCGAATCGCCCATAATCGCATTGACACCTTCAGGATATTGTTTTGGAGTCGAATGTTTAGCGAGTCAATCCAGACAAAGCACTCGGTCCTTCAGTGGATTTCGAAGCGGAACACTCGCCAACTCCGAATAGTCTTGAGCCTCACCAGCAATGTTATTTGATAGGACACACTGATACAATAGCCTATTCTTCGTCCCCATGACCCATGACGCTGAGCTCTTTAAGTTCGGAGAAAAGCCCGCTATGACCGTTCAAATATTCTCGTACAGGCCCGGGAGAGACGCGATCGAAATGATCCAGGCCAAAGAGCTCAATGAGGTGCTAGATGACAAGGAGAGTGTTGTTTGGGTAGATATCCAGGGAAGGACTCCCGATTCCGATACTATTCTCGCCGATCACTTTGGCTTTCACTCCCTGGCTATCGAAGACGTCTACAACGAACGCCATAGACCAAAAATTGAAGACTACGACGACTATCTTTACATTATTTTTCGTGGCCTTGTCGACGAACCTGAGCTAAAAGAAGTTCACACTATCGAGCTTGACCTCTTCCTCGGGCAAAACTTCGTGGTGACCCACCATTCTGAGGCGCTCAAATCGATCTCGGGGATCCGTGCGTCGATCGCCGAAAATAAATGCAAAGCCATGCCAAAAGGCGCAGCGTTTCTGGCTCATAGGATTCTCGACAAACTCACTGACCGGTATTTGCCGTTATCTGAACAACTGGAAGATGAGATCAGCGAAATCGAACGATCCGTTCTTGCAGGGGGCGACGAGCTCGTGCGCATCGTCGACTTAAAGGGAGGTTTGCAACGCTTTCGCCGTTTGGTTATTGCTCAGCGAGACCTGGCCGGGAGACTCGCGAGAGCGGAATTTGATGAGATTCCTGCCGCGGCGAAACCCTTCTTCAGAGACATTGAAGAGCACTTTGGCCAATTGACAGAGCAGCTCGAAGACTTGAGGGTCGATTTGAGCGCGGTCTTTGACGCGTTTCACTCGCTCTCTGCTCATCGAATGAATGAAATCATGAAGGTACTCACCCTCATTTCAACGATCATGCTGCCCTTGACATTTCTGGTGGGGGTTTACGGAATGAACTTTAAAAACATGCCGGAATTAGATTGGCGCTGGGGTTATCTCGCGGTTTGGGTTGTCATGATTGGAATTGTCGTTGGTCAATTAACCTACTTTCGTAAAAGAGACTGGCTCTAATATGAAGATCTCAAGAAATTGGGTGAGAACAATCAATTAAGCCTAACTCCGTATCATTTCCCACAGAAAGAAAACTCTCATGTCCTTCGCCGAACTCTTTCCTGAACTGACAGTCAACATCCGTCCCGGATCCTTCGCACACGACCGAGGCATGTCCTATAAAATCGATTCCATCACTGTCGCTGGAGAGAGCTGCAAACAAACTGAGATCCTCCAATCGATTGTCCGGCTTCGAAATGGCTGGGGCAAGCAGGGTGAAAAGGACAACAACACGGTACAGGCCGTGGCCCTTGCCTTCGTACTTGGCTTTGCCAAAGAGATTAGAAAGTCATGGATCGAAACTGAGAGCGCTCAATTTTCCAGATCCCCGGCCGGCTTGGACTATCATAAACCCCGTGCAACCATTGTCGACCTTGAGGATGGAGTCCTCGCGGTTGTTGTGTCCGGCTTTCGACGAGGCTATACCGGCAATCATGGAACAAACTATCACTACGAGGTCGAGGCATTCAATACCGCCACAGGAGTAGCGATTCCCGTTGAACTTGCAAAAGACCCAGAGGAATCCCCAGCGCTAACTCGATCTCCCGCGGAACCAGAGAAAGTAAAGCTCTCACCGATCCCCCCTAGACGCAACTTCGTTTCATAATCGTGGTAGAAGCTCTCTCAGTTTGCCCACGTAACGAAGCAAGTCGGCGAGACGCCCATTGCCCCCCTCAAAAAAAAGCGATGACGCTTGGAGAGAATTGAACTGTGGATATGGACAAAAAGACTTGGATTTGGTGGACCGGGCTTCGAAGCGTTTCCCTGTTCAATATTGGCCTCCTCGTCACCACAGTTTGCCTCGCTCCCGATACCACGAATGGAGACATTCATCTTATCTGCGCGGCCATCTATACAGTCGTCTGTGCCTTTCGATCATTCTTTCCGAGAGTCGACCTCGAACGAACTGTTCTCATTGATCATCCGCTTTCAAGCATCGCCCTTGGACGAAGTGCTGCCACCGTTGCAGAAATGGCCTTCGCACTCCAATGCGCTGTCTTCGCAGCGTCCCTCTCCCCAGAGTTCCGTTGGATACCTTTTGTCCTCATACCCCTGATTGCAATCGCACAACTTTGTTGCTGGGCCGGTGTCTTAACACTCAATCACTTGTGGCACGCTGGGGAGGAAATTCTTTGGGGAGGGAGCATGCTCCT
>JARGOJ010000979.1 GCA_029210225.1 Planctomycetota bacterium | reverse complement strand
CCAAAAACAAGTAGTCACTGATTCTTTGAAGGTGACTGCAATCTCCAGCACACTGACACATACGCTTCTTTTCACAAGCTTTCTTCCGTATAATCGCCTCGCTTCAATTCTTGCAACGGCATCCTCGAGCCAAAGGGTGAGCTATGAAACTCAAGCTGTCTGATTTCTATCGCTGGGATGGGACCGTCAATCGCGGCCCCTTTTTACTGATTGGCACCGTCGGTTTCGCCATCAAGTACAACCTCGACCGCTTCGTCGCCTCCCAGTATTTCGACCGTAGCTGGAGCCTCTTCAATTACTTCATCCCCGATGAAACTCACACCAACGCTCTCACAAAATTGAATCAGAGCGAAGCCGAACTCTTCGCCACCTTCTTCATGATGGCCCTTCCCTTTATCTGGATTGGCCTAGCCCTCACGATTCGCCGACTCCGAGCCATTCAATTACCGCTCTGGTTGGTCCTGCTGTTCTTCGTGCCCTTCGTCAATTTAGTCTTCTTCTTAATCATTGGATTGATACCGTCAAAGGTTCACACAGACTTCCAATTGCAAAAATCCGAACACAAAGAATTAGCCGAAGTCTTCGACGATGGCGACCCGGCCCAGGGGGTCAACCGCCCAACAAACCCTGCCAAGAGCCGCTTCGTCCCCAAAAACCCCTTGGGCGCCGCCGCCCTGGGAGTCCTCGTCACAGTCCTCCCCGCCATTCTCATGGTCGTCTTCTCCGTCGATCTCCTAAAGCAATACGGACTGGGGCTCTTTGTCGGCATCCCCTTCTTCATTGGCTTCTCCTCCGTCCTCTTCTACGGCTATCATGAACCCCGCTCTTATCTTCAATGCTCCATGGTCTCCCTCATCTCCGTCTCCGTCTTTGGCTTACTACTACTCATGGCGGCGATTGAAGGAGTCTTCTGTATTCTGATGGCCGCTCCCATCGGCGGCATGCTGTCATTGATCGGCGGTACCCTCGCCTGGGGTCTGCAACGCCGTGCGGGTCCCAGCTTCGAGACCCGCAACGTCTACATGGCCCTGCTCATCGCCACTCCACTGCTCATGGGCGCCGAGCACGTGTCCTCTCCCCAAGCCCCCCTCATCGAAGTCAAGACGACTGTTGAGATTGATGCCTCCCAAGAAGACGTCTGGAACAACGTTGTCACCTTCTCCGAGCTTCCAGAACCCAAACACTTCCTCTTTACCTCCCTTGGTATTTCCTACCCTCTAAGAGCCGAGATCAAAGGAACAGGCGTCGGCGCCGTCCGTCACTGCGTGTTCTCAACAGGGCCTTTTGTCGAGCCTATTGAAGTTTGGAATGAGCCTAAGCACCTCAAATTCACAGTCACCAGCCAGCCTCCTCCTATGAAAGAAAGCTCTCCCTGGGGCGAAATTGACGCGCCTCACCTCGATCGCTTTCTCGTCAGTGAAGGTGGGCAGTTTGTCCTTGTCAAAATTGGCCCCAATAAGACTCGCCTTGAGGGCACCACCTGGTATCGCCACAATATCTGGCCCGCCGCCTACTGGCGCGTCTGGAGTGATATGATTATCCACAGCATTCACAGCCGAGTTCTCAATCACATTAAAACGCTCTCCGAAGAACAGAGAGCCAAGACGCCAAAGTAAGGCTCGTAAAGTCCATGGGCGCTGACAAATTGCCAAGCTCCTCAGATCTACCAGAGAGCCTTGAAGGCCTCACCACAGCCCATTTTTCAGCTTCACCCCAAACCCCGTCAAGAAGCTACGAAAGCTCTCCAGAGAACCCACCCCGCCCCACTCCCGGTTCACTCTTTGATGGATATGAAGTCATAGAGACCCTCGGTGAAGGAGGCATGGGGGTTGTCTATAAGGTAAAGCGAGGAGAGGAGCTGTTCGCCCTCAAAGCCTTACAGACCTCTTCGAACGATTTCAGCCTTCGCTTCCAGCGAGAAGCAAAGATTATCGGACAGCTCCAACATCCGAACATCGTTCAAATGCACAAGTTTCAAACAGCGGCGCCGTGGCCCTATATTGTCTTTGACTATGTTGAAGGCTCAACCCTCGAAGCCCTCATTCAATCCCGGGGCCCAATCCCATTCAACGAAACCATTGCGATCCTCGACCCGATCGCAAAAGCCCTCGACCAAATCCACAGCCAAGGCATCTTCCACCGCGATATCAAACCCGCAAACATTTTAATTCGCGCCGAAGACTCCGCTTCCATCCTCACTGACTTCGGCCTCGCCAAAGTCACGCATCTCGACTCACTAACCAAAACAGGAGAAGTTCTAGGAACCTTATTTTATATGGCTCCTGAACAATTCGTAGGGAAGAAATGCCAGGCCCAAACCGATGTCTGGGCTCTCGGCCTCGTGCTTTATTCAATGGTCACCGGAGGCAAGCGCCCGTTCCGAAACCCCTCCGCTCCAGCCTACGCTCACAATGTTTTATTTAGCGCCCCTATAGCGCTCCATGGCCTCGCCCCAGAGCTTCCACCAGCCTTAGACCTTGTGATAGCGAAGGCCCTTCACAAAGAGCCCCTGAGCCGCTATCGAAGCGCATCAGCGTTCATTCTTGATTGCCAGAGGGTCTTAAACAATGAAGAGACCATCGCCAGAAAGCCAAGCCTCTATCAACGCTTTCAGCAGAATTGGATTCGTCGCTTTGGAAGACCAAGCCTCTACGTCCTCTTTGTCATTGTCATATTAAGCACAGTCTTTGCACTAAAAGAAGTGTCTTCATTTATTCAGCACAGTCAACGTCACAATCAATTTGAGGCAGAAAACCTGCCACAATTCCTGTCAATCATTGAACGATGCAAAGCTCGAAAAGAAGCATTAGACTCCGATATCGTAAGGCATCTGAGCTCTCAACAACGAACGTTGCCATGTTGCCAGTCGGTCTCCAGCTTGCAACACGACCTCTCTGAATTGGAAAACAAGACGGCGCTGTTCAAGGCGCAGCAACCTCACTCGCAATTCATTAATAAGAGATTGCTCACAATCCAGAAACTTCAAGAGAGCATCCGCATACTCACATTGATTCACCAAGTCACCGCCCCCCTCAAAGAGCAAGAGTTCCCAAGCAAACATCGTCAATTTTTCCAGGTCCTCTCGCGAATGCTCCAACGGGATTACAACGCGGCTCGTCATCTTCTCGAAAGTGAAGCACAAGCTCCCAAAGCTCTATGCTCCGCCTTCAAATTCGCGAAGGCCCTCTGCTTTTATCAATGCGAGCAATTCAACGATTCCACGGTGTACTTTACAGAATTGAAAAATCAACGCTATCACGAGTCGGTCGTCTCCCAATATCTCATTGATTCACTCATCCAAAAAAGCGTCCAAGAGTTTTATGAAGCTCCTTTCCTCAAAGAGAAGTTCTCAACCACTTTGAACCGCGCCCTCGAATACACCCAATTCAATACAGAGAAAGCAATCAAGCGTTGGGACAAGCTCATCCAGGACCGTTTTCAATCCAAGGAGAGCGACCTTAGCAACAAGAACCGGGAGCAGGTTTACCTCGCCTATCGATCCTTCACTCATTCGCATCCAGAACTTGACGGATTAACATTGACGAAGCGCCATTGGGAGCAATGCTTAAAGA
>JARGOJ010000978.1 GCA_029210225.1 Planctomycetota bacterium | reverse complement strand
CTCACTCGCTTTGAAAGACCCGCTCTCCAGGTTTCAAGTAGTGCACTTGCTGCCGAAGGCGACGCTCGATGGTATAGGGGTCTTTCTTGAGAGCATCAATCTCCTTTGTCAGGTGATCGACTTCGGTTCGGACGCCGTCGACCTCGGCCTTGAGTGTGTCTCGCTGGGCTCTCAGCTTATCGGTCTTGCTGCCGTTGGGCAGAATCACGGTGAGATAGACGACCGCCATACCCACGCAGAGCAGCGCGAGGAAGTCGAACCAGCGTCGGGCGGAGGACGAGGGGGGGCGTGCTTCGGTCATGCTTGAGACGTCCTTGTCCTGAGCATGACCGAATTAGACGCGCTGGTTTACTTACCGGCGTATCGAGCAGCCTTGCCCAGAGATTCTTCAATCCTGAGAAGTTGGTTATATTTCGCGATTCGGTCCGTGCGAGAGAGAGATCCTGTTTTGATCTGACCCACTCCGGTCGCGACAGTCAGATCGGCAATGGTTGCGTCTTCGGTTTCTCCAGAGCGGTGAGAGATCACAGAGCGGTAGCCGTTCTGTGTGGCGAGGTTAATCGCCGCCAATGTTTCGCTCAGAGTTCCGATTTGGTTGACCTTGATAAGAATCGAGTTGGCCACGCCGCTTGCAATTCCGCGGCTTAAGCGCTCGACATTGGTGACAAAAAGGTCATCCCCAACCAGTTGAATCTTTCCGCCGAGACGAGTCGTCTGTTCTTTCCAGCCATCCCAGTCGTCTTCGTCCAGACCATCCTCTATGGAGATGATCGGATATTTGCCTATCCACTGTTCATAGACACTAATAAGATCGCTGGAATTTAAAGTCTCAACCACGCGCTTTCCGTCTTTAGCCGGTGAATTTGCTTGCATGTGGTAAAGACCATCTTTGCAAAATTCTGACGCGGCGACGTCGAGGGCGAAGGAGACGTCGTCCCCAGGGCGAAGTCCAGCGGCGTGAATCGCTTCAATGACAATGTCAAAGACGCCGCCGTTGCTATCCACGGCTGGGGCGAAGCCGCCTTCGTCTCCGACTGAGGTCGAGAGGCCGCGCTTTTTAAGGCTCTTCTTGAGATGATGGAAGACCTCGGTGCCCCAGCGAAGCGCTGTCGAGAACGTGTCGGCGCCGTGAGGGACGATCATGAACTCTTGGCAATCGAGGCCATTGTCGGCGTGGGAGCCGCCGTTGAGGATGTTCATCATAGGTGTTGGGAGCACCTTCGCGCTGACTCCACCAAGGTATCGATAGAGGGGGAGGCGGGCAGACGCTGCGGCGGCTTTCGCGGTCGCGAGGGACACGCCAAGCAATGCATTGGCTCCGAGCTTCGCCTTATTGGGCGTTCCGTCGAGGCCTATGATGGTCGCATCGAGGGCTTCCTGGTGAGTGGCGTCGAATCCCATGATGACGGGAGCGATGATGTCTTTAATATTGGAAACGGCTTTGGTGACGCCTTTTCCGTGCCATTGATCACCGCCATCGCGGAGCTCGACGGCTTCGTGAGAGCCTGTGGAGGCTCCAGAGGGAACGATGGCCCGTCCAAAGCTGCCATCTTTCAGGCGGATATCAACTTCAACCGTGGGATTCCCCCGGGAGTCGAGAACTTGGCGAGCATGGACGTGCTGAATTGATCGGCTGTTCATGGTTTTTTGGCTCTTCCTTTTTTCGCAATTGTCGCAAAGAAGGCGGCATTTTACGGAAAAAGGGAGCCAAGGACAGCTATAGGAATGGAGAGGCGCCTAAGTTTTTGGTTTGAGGTGGCGCGGATCGACGGGGATTTTGTTCTTAAGCTCAGCGCGGATCGCATCGGGATCGGGCATGAACAGGTCCTTCGCGGGAGTTTTTGACAACTTACGAAGTTTGGCCCGCTCGCGGCTCAAAAAGGATTCCCACTCTTCGATACTCATCGGTTGAGGCTGCTGAGCATCAGAGATGTCCTTCTCCATGGAGGGCAGGCTATCAAGCCAGTCCAAGAAAGACTCGGCGGTCTCGACCGCGGTGCCGTTCTCGGCGTCATAGAGGAAGACGGGGACATCTTCATCATCTCCCCAATCTCGCTGGAAGCAGAAAATATCGCCGACTACGGTTGAGGCAAAGGCAATAAATTCTTTGGGGAAGTCTTCCGAATGAGAGCGCTTGTTGAATTCAACGATGTCAAATTCGTCTTCTGTACCAACGCCATAAATGCAGACTTCGTGGACACTACCGCCGTTCCAATAACTGAGGAAGTCACGGAAGTCTTCGGGCAGAGAAAAGGCTAAGCGCTTCTCAGCGGCCAGAATATCGCCCTTCGTTGCCGGAGGCTCAAGCCCCTCAACTTCGCCATCGTCGTTGGTAGAGAGACTTGTCACAAAGCGTTCGAATGCTGGAGGAAGTTCATCCTCGGCGAAGCCTTCGTCCATCAGATCCATGTCGCCGATGTCATCGTCATCGTCGAGCTCTGAATCGTCAATATCAGGAACTCCGCTTGGGTCGTCACTATCAAGAGCGAGACTCTCAGCATTATCAGACGATTCTGAGCTTGTCGGTTCGGCACTGGCCGCTTCGGCACCCACCGCATCCGATTCTTCATTCGAGGACGAAGATGCACTCTCAGCGTCCGAGGAAACTGTCTCCAAAGGAGTCTCTGAGGAAGACTCTTTGGGGCTTGATTCCTGGTCTTTGTTGTCTTGTTTCTCGACGTTGGTGTCGACGTTTTCGCTTTCGCGAGTGTTGTCGTCGTTCGCCGTCACCTTGTACTCCTAGTTATTGCTTCGAAATGATCCCGGTATCATAACTCGTTTGCCATGCCTTACCAGACTCAGACTTGGATTGAGGCTCAAGGGTACAAATTCAAAGGACGGTTTTGACCGTCCTTTTTCATGAGCATAACCCGTAAAACACAGAGAAAATCAGCGTTGGCGTTTCTTCTCTGTCTCATATTTGCGCCAGTTGGAAAACGCTTTTGAAAACGCCTCAAAGAATCGATCACTGTGCATCGAGCGAGTTTCTCCATCGGAGAAGACAACATTTAGCTCGTCAGATCCTTCATTGTGGGTGCCCACTCGCTTTTCCCAAAAAAGTGGATATTTAAAATCGACATCCTTAGGAAAAAGCAGCCCGGTGAAGTGAGTACCGCTTGAATAATCGGACTCGTTTTTCGGACATCGAAAGTCGATCGCGTCGGCGTAGCCTCGGCGAATGAGTTCGGCTCGAAGGCTTTCTCCCATGAGGAACTTCGCCTTGTTGCTCTTTAAGTCTTCCACATCCTTGAATTCGATCTTGTAGCTCATCGAGTGCCGCCACAAAGCTTTTAAGCGATCTTGGCAAGCCTGGGTCGATCGAACTTCCTTAGCGTGAGCGTAAGCAGGCTGGAGGGTGTCGTAAACGACGAGCAGGGACACCGAAATGAAGACCGCAGCGGCGGTTTGTGTGAGAAAACGCAGAAACAGCTTACTCCGGCTCAAGCGGCCCGTTGTCTGAGACTCAAGGGGGGCTCTCGTGAGGATTTCAACGCTCGAACGAAACGCCCCCGGGCTTGTTGGAGCCGCGAGGGCTTCTTCGCTTGAAAGCTCTTTCGTGAGCTCTCCCTGATTATCTT
>JARGOJ010000977.1 GCA_029210225.1 Planctomycetota bacterium | reverse complement strand
TCCCAACGAGCCGTCGCAGCGCTAACGGTCGTTGAAGACACTGCATTTTGCAAACCCAATCAGTCTGCTTTCGTCAGATCTCACTCTGGCTAGATTCCAAGGGCGAGGAGGGATCCAAACTTGGATCATCGTAGCCATCTTCGACTTCCTCTATTCCTCCAAAGAGATCGAATTGAGAGCTGGCATAACCTCCAGCGACGAGAAAGGCGAAGCCTAAGAAAACGAGCCATGCACTAATACTCAGCCGGGATGTGGGGAGGAATCTCCAAACCATCTCTCCAACTGTGTCGATTTTGTTTGCCATGCGTTGAGGAGATTCACCGAGCAATGCAAAGGAAAGGGTCATGGCCGAGAGTGCGCTTCCCAAATGGTTTTTACTGCGGAATGCGCCATAGGCGAAAATCCCGGAGGACGAGAGCAAGACCATTCTGAGTGGTGAAAGGGCGAGTGAGTTTGGATAGAGGATCAGTTCAAAAGGAACATAAAGACAAGAACTAACCGCCAGGATACCTAGATAGAAGTGGTGCCTGGGAAGGACTTCTCCAGCTTTCAGTTTGACGACGCTCGCGAGCGATCCAGCAAGCAGCATGGGAGCGAGGTGATCGACGTAAAAGGGGATGCGAAGGGCAAAATGCAATGCGACGATATGAACGCCCAAAGCGGCGTAGGGAGCGTTGAGAATGAACTTTTGCAGCCATGGCATCACTAATTTCGAGTGAAACAGGTTTCCAAAGAGCTTTTCCTTGTCAGCCAACATCCACAAGATACAGAACAGAGAGCCTACCCACCAACTCATGTGCCCCGAGAGTGCCTGAGAGTAGTGGAGTTCCCACCAAAGAAGCCAATAAAAGGCTGGCAGCGCTAAAAAGGCGAGCTGTTGGCCACCCAGGAAGCAGAGGACCATTTTGTTTGGCTTCCATTCGAAGATGAAACGAAAGAGGAAAGCACCTTTGACAAGAAGTAGCACTGTGAAGGTTGCGTACACTGACCAGGCATAAAGCCAGTCTTGAGCGAAGCTTTTGACGACCGTGAAAGTAGGATCGAACATGAGGAAAATACAAAGCGCAGCGAGCATATTCACGTCGTTGCTTCGGTGCTTCTTTTTTAGGAAGTAGCAAAGACCGAGGACGGCAATTTCATAGACGTTGAGTATAAAAAGGAGTACGAAGTTGCTGGAGAATTTATCAAGGTGTTCCTGAAGCGCGCCCCTCAGTCCGAAACAGCCCATGAGCATGAATAGGGCGCTTGCCATGAAGAAAAGGTTGTGCGTTCCAATCGGGCCGCGGAGACTGTGCCCTTTCTTCGGGGCTCTCAGAACAGATTGTTCAGGCATAGATTCTCCCTGTGTCGTGACTGTGATCACGATTTTTTCCGTGTGTAATCGTTTCAATAGTTAGTGCCGAGGGAGTAAGCAAGTTGAAGGCCAATAGTGGCTGTCGAATTGGAAAGCTGCATATCTGTCAATTGAAGGAGAATTGCAGGTTGTTTTGACACTTTGTGTCAATCAGGTACAGAGAACGTCAACAATTTTGGGTTAAGTGGCGTTTGGCCTGGAATTGTTGATGGACCTGAAAATCTCGGAATGATCTGATGGAGGCCAATATCATTGAGAGCTGTCGAACATCGTCAGCCTTATATTCTTTGGGCTGTAACTTGTTCATTGGGTGGCGAAATCGCCATTTCGCTCTTCGAAAACAAAAAAAGCGGTTTCCAGGAAAACCTGAAAACCGCTAATTTATTGATCGGGGAGAGAGGATTCGAACCTCCGACTTCTGCGTCCCAAACGCAGCGCTCTGACCGGGCTGAGCTACACCCCGTTGATCGAGAGAGAATGATACGCTGGAGAATCTCAAGCTTCAAGAGTGAGTTTCTAAAAGGAGGACCCGATGGCCCCCATGCCTATGTCATCTTACCCTAAAAAAATAAAAATCGTGGAGGTCGGACCTCGCGATGGGCTCCAGAATGAAAGGGCTCAGATCCCGACGGAGGCAAAAATAAAATTTGTCCATGGCCTCGCAAAAGCCGGCCTAAAAAATATTGAGGCGACGTCCTTCGTCCACCCTAAAGCCGTTCCTCAACTTGCCGATGCAATGGAGGTTCTGACCGCTCTCGATGACCTTCCAGAAGACACCGATGTCAGCGTCCTTGTCCCAAACATGCGCGGCCTGGATCGAGCTATTTCAGCAGGTTCCAAGCACATTGCCGTCTTCACCGCCTGCTCGGAAAGCTTCAACCAAAAGAACATCAAGTGCGGCATCGAGGAGAGCTTTGAGCGTATCACTCCCGTCATCGAAAGGGCCAAAGCCGAAGGCATCAAGATTCGTGGCTATGTCTCCACCGTATTTGGTTGTCCCTACGAAGGCGATGTCGACCCCAAAGTTGCCCTCGCCGTTACACAACGTCTCCTCGATCTCGGTTGCTACGAAGTATCTCTGGGGGATACCATCGGTGTAGCGACGCCTAGGAGCGTTCAAAAGGCGATGTCTGTGATCTTGGAGGGCGTCGGGCCGGAAAAGTTGGCGCTGCACTTTCACGACACCCGAGGGACGGCCTTGGTGAATGTATTTCTAGGGATGCAGCTCGGAATTCGAGTATTCGACGCCTCAGCGGGCGGTCTTGGAGGTTGCCCCTACGCCCCCGGAGCTGCCGGAAACTTATCGACCGAAGATCTTGTCTATTTTCTTCAGGGCCTCGGTGTAGAAACAGGGGTCGACCTGGAAGCGCTTGCAGAGGCTTCATTAACCTTAGAGCAATCCCTCGATCATCCTCTCCCAGGACGGACCGTGGCGACTTTTCGAGATAAATTTTGTCGGGAGAAACAGAGCCAAGCTTGAACGAAGCGAAGAGAGAGGCGGCGTTTGCAGGATCTATCAAGGACCTTCTCGGAACCCTTGGGGATGTCTTCGTGCGCTTTGATGAACGAAGCCAGGACTCAGGGAACATTTCATATGGAGTCAGTGGCGCGACGCCGCGACTTTTTGTGAAAACCGCAGGGAAACCACGGTCGGTGAAAACTGCGGTGGATTTCAGAGCGCGAGAGGCCCTGCTGCGAAACGCCGCCGACTTTTACAGTGAGAACAAAATCATTGGCCTCCCTCAACTGAGACGCTTTGTGGAGACGGACGAGGGACCAGTCCTGATCTTTGATTGGATCCCTGGTGACCTTATCTGGACGCCTCCGGATCAACGAGACGACGCAACCAGTGCCTATCAGCGCTTTCAGCAGCTCGAATGTGAGAAGCGCAGGAAGGCGCTTGACCGAGTCTATCGAATTCACGTGGAGCTTTGCGGACGAGGATATGTTGCGGTCGATTTCTATGATGGTTCGATCATGTACGATTTTGAACAGCACCTGGTAAATTTGATCGACCTAGACCACTATCACATCGGACCCTTCATGAATGAGAGAGGACGAATGTTTGGCTCGCGGCGTTTTATGTCTCCTGAGGAATTTGCTAAGGGTCAATTGATCGACGAGCGAAGCACCGTATTTACAATGGGGCGCTTGGCGAAGGAGTTCCTATTGGGAGAATCTTCACTAAGGACCGACGATCAAGGCCTCTACAATCTCCAGGCCCTG
>JARGOJ010000976.1 GCA_029210225.1 Planctomycetota bacterium | reverse complement strand
GCGCTGCAAGTCAATTCTTACAATGAAGATTTTGAAGCGATGTCAAAGAAGGTCAGAAAGGCTGATTTCGATAAGCTAGAGAATGAAAGGCGTTTTGAGGAAGAGCAGAAAATGCATCAGCTCTTTCTAAAACATAATCGGACCTTGCAAAGCACAAACAAGCGACTTCGCAATGACCTCACAGAACAGCGAACTGCAAATAGCTATGGGAACGCTGAGAAGGAAAAGCTTGAGCGCGAATACAATGAGCTTTTAAACAAGTCAAAGCAGTTTCAAAGAACCGCCCATTTTTTGAATTCAGAGCGCAATAAACACTTGGTGAAGCAACGAAAGTGGGAGCAACAATATCGGGACCTCCAAATACAAATAAAGAGCAAGCAACGAATTCAGGACGAATTGGAGAGAGTTCGTAAAGATCGAAAGCTCGACAACATGAGCGCGGATTTCCAACTTGCCTATTACTCGCAACAAGTCAAACATCTTTACAAAACAAAGAACGCGGAAGAGATTGTCCGCGCCGGTCGCTTGCCCCAGATACTCAAAGACCTTGAGTCTGAGACTTCTAGGAACCGAGTCAATTTGATTCATAAAATCGCCGAGATTGGCCCTACGGCCACGCTCGCCATCACGCCACTTATCAAGCGCCTTGGTGATTTCAGTCTCAATGTCCGACTCGCAGCGATCGGCGCGCTCCGGGCTATAGGTCCAAATGCTAGCGTAGCCCTTACAAGCCTTAAAAAGCTCTACAAGAACTGCGAGAGCGATCCCCTTGAATTTGAGAAGAGTGAAATAGATCAGCTACGGTTGAGTATCCTGCGATCCTATGGAGACTTCGGGTTCCAAGCCTTACGAGCCGTTCCGGAACTTGAGGCTGCTCTTGAACATGACAGTCCAGAGTACGTGCTGGCGGCCCTCGAATCGCTGACAAAGCTTGCCCCGATCTCTGATTGGGAAAGTGAGCGGACTCGGACCATTCGAAAGACACTTCGACGAGAAATTATCTCTCTCGATTTCGCCGACACTCCAATCGAAGACGCTCTTGGTTTCATTGGTCAGCACATCGGTTTAAAAATTGAATTTAGCGAGGAGTTTAAGCACGTCATTAAATCGAAGAATCCCATGGTCAATTTAAGATTGCGACTCATAAGCGTCCAGGATGCTCTGCGGCTAGTTCTTTCAAGCCATGGCGACCTCGGTTTCAAGGTCATTCTCGGTCGGCTTTCAGTCTTTCAGAAAGATGAAAAAGCGACGGCGCAAAACTTCCAAAGGAAAGATGAGGATAGCCTCCCCTTACTTAAGAAGAGGGCCCTCAAGTCCATTCAAGAGTTGGCCAAGAGCAGCAACAAAGCCCTCGTCAAGAAAGCTCAAGAAAGCTTGAAGAGAATTAACAATGAGAAGAAATCAAACGATGATTGAAGCGCGCTTTCGCCAATCGTGAACGAGCAGTCCGCGCACGTTTATTGTCAATGCTGAAGGCGACGGTCCTACTTTACCCACGACTCGTCAGAGTATGTCCCTCGCCACTGTGCTAAACTGTTTCTCAGACTCAACCCTTAGAGGTCTTTGAGAGATGAAGAGCCCACAGAGTCCCCAAACGACAAAGCAAGTCAACACGAAAGACCTATCCCACAACCGTGACATTGTTCAAGGCCGCCTCTTGGTGCGATCAAAGCGAGCGTCAAAGCGCGAGGTTGACAGCGCTTGGCGCAATCCTCGACGCTCTCAAGACTGCGACCTCTGCGCTATTCTTGTTGAATCCAAAGTCATTGATACAGCCGAAGCCCATAACATCCGTAAGAAGGTCACACGGCTTCTCACAAAAGGGTCCACTGCCGCGAGGCCCAAACCCAATGTCTATCTTCCGCCGCCAAGCTCGCGATTCGCCAATCCTTCAAAGCCAACGGCGGAGACAGACAAAGAAGCGCCAATCATTGGCATGAGTTCTGACAATCAAACCATGATGTTAGAACAAAACCCTCTCATTCAGTCTTCCAAGGCCCAAGCGCCCGTAAGCCAACCGATAAGCAACCCATCGTCGAATTCAGCCCTTGTCGAAGGCCAGGAGATTGGTCCATACACAATCTGTGAAGAGCTAGGACGGGGTGGAATGGGGGTGGTGTACAAGGCCCACCACACCAAGCTTGATCGCTTCGTCGCATTAAAACTTGCCCGAAGGGCGGATGAAGCCATTGATTCATCTTTGCTCGAACGATTCTCCATTGAAGCAAGGGCTATGGCTCGGCTACGCCACCCGGCCATCATGCCCATATTGGAAATCGGGGAACATTGCGAGACAACCTATTTGGCTATGGAGCTTGCCACGGGTGGTTCTTTAGCAGAGCGCCTGCAAAAAACACAGACGCTCGATTGTCAGGAAGCGCTTGGGCTCTGTGAGAAACTTGCTCGGGGACTTGATCACGCTCACCGACAATGGATTGTTCACCGGGATATTAAGCCTGAGAACATACTCTTCAAAGCTGACGGAGAGCCCCTGCTGACTGACTTTGGTTTGGCGAAAGCCCTCGATGAACAAGGCTCTCAACTCTCGAAAGCCAATGTCATCATGGGAACATTGAGTTACATGCCTATCGAGCAGTTAGAGGGTCGGGATGGTCGCATTGACGGCCGCACTGACGTTTATGCCCTAGGGGTCACGCTCTATCAAATGTTATCGGGAGCGCTTCCATTTAAAGGTAAAAATCAAGAATCGTTGATGGCCGCGATCCTCTTCAAGGCGCATGACCCCCTCGATAAGCATGTCAAAGGCCTTCCTAAATCCGTCAGTGTCATCGTTGATCGTTGTCTTGCCAAGGAAGCTGATAGTCGCTATGCGACCGCTCGTGAACTGGCTGAAGACTGTCGGCGTTTTCTCAACAATGAACCCATTTTAGCCAAGCCTGTCAGCGCCTATGAGCGCTTCAGTCTTTGGCGCAAACGCAATAGGAGGCTCTATTTCACAGCGTGGGTGGCCGCCCTCTTCTTAATTCTAGCCATCATTGGTCTCACCATTGAGCGACAAAGAAGTGAAGCTGAGGCCGCCCGCAAGCTCGCGAATACAAGCGCTAAGGGTCGGTCCGATGCCCTAGTTGAAAAGTCGAAGGCTCTACGAGCTAAAGAGGAAGCAGAGAGAGCCCAAAAACGCGCTGAAGCCGCCGAACGGAATGCCCGCGCTGAAGCCAAAGAAAGAGCAGCAGGAGAACAGCGAGCCCGCGAAGCCGAAAAGAAAAGCCAGAACTCAGCCAGAGAGGCTAAAAAATCAGAGCAAAAAGCTCAGGCTGCGACTCGCCAAGCTCAGCAGGCCGAAGAGAAAATCCGCATCGCTTTCAAGCGTGCGGAGCAAGCGCGGGACCAGGCTTTGGCCGCTCAGATGAAAACGAAAGATTGCTTCAATCACGCTCATGAACTGGCGGGAACAGTCTTGTTTGAATTAGAAAAATTGGTCAGCGCGCTCGATGGCGCCTATGAGGCAAGAGAGTTCTTAGTCCAACGCATGATCATGTATCTCGACAAGCTCACTCAAGACGCTCGAGATGACCCGATGCTCCAGCGTCAACTCGCCAATTTTTACCGAAAAGTTAGCCTCATTG
>JARGOJ010000975.1 GCA_029210225.1 Planctomycetota bacterium | reverse complement strand
AAAAGGCAACCCGGATAGTTTTCATAGCTGTAGCCATGGCGCCGGACGGGTGATGTCTCGAACAGAAGCGAAGAGACGCTTCTCCCTTGAGGATCACGTGAAGGCCACCGAAGGCATCGAGTGTCGAAAAGACGAAGATGTCATCGATGAAACCCCAGCGGCCTACAAGTCTATCGATGCGGTCATGGCAGCCCAGAAGGATTTGGTCGAAATCGTCCATACCTTGCGCCAAGTTGTCTGCGTCAAAGGTTAACTCCTAGCCAACAGAGCGGCGAGAGATGCAAATGGCATCTTTCGCTGTTTTTGCCTAGATAGAAGCCCAAGGCGTTCCTATCTAACAGCGTCGAGCAAGCTCGTCGTCCTAAGGGCAGACACAGAGGAAGAGTCATGGCTTCAATCACGGAAAATCATACGAGAGAGCAGTACTTTTGGGACTCCCAAACAGTGACCTTCCTCGCCGACATTCTCGCGAGCTTTGATAGGCCGTGCTGTCTTTGTACCCCTACGGTGGGGGCTGAACTGCTCCGGCGTCAGCGACCTGTGACCATTCTTGACATTGATGAGCGCTTCGCCGAGTTACCAGGCTTTCAAGTTTGGGATTTGCTGAAGCCAAGTGTGGTCCAGAAGGATTTCGACGTGCTTCTTGTCGATCCTCCGTTCTTCAACGTATCCTTAACAAGGCTTTTCAAATCGTTGCGATTGCTTTGTCGCTTCGATCCGTCTCGCAAGATCCTGGTCGCGTGGCTGAAGCGGAGAGAGTCGGCGCTATTGAGCCGCTTTGAGTCTTTTACATTGCGACCAACGGGGATCAAGCTCGGCTATGAAACAGTCGTAAGCTGCGGGAAGAATGACATTGAGCTTTACGCCAATTGGGACCTTGCTCTCTCAAATTAGAGTCACACCAAGCATAGGAATAGATTCGTCATGTTGACATTAGATGGTTCGTTCGGAGAAGGCGGTGGGCAAATTCTGAGAACGGCTCTGAGCCTGTCTTTGATTACTGGGAAGGCTTTTTGCGTCGAGAATATTCGAGCCAATCGCTCGAAGCCAGGACTGCGAAAACAACACGCGACAGCGGTCCGTGCGGCGGCCCGGATTGGCTCAGCGGCCTTGGAAGGCGCCCGCGAAGGAAGTTGTCGCCTAGTCTTCGAACCTCAAACTCTCCTCCCAGGTCATTACCGATTCAACATCGGTTCAGCGGGTAGCACGACCCTCATCCTTCAAACCATTCTCCCAGCACTTCTCCTTGCGTCCGGCCCCTCAACAGTGATTCTCGAGGGGGGCACTCACAATCCTATGTGTCCGCCTTTTGGCTTCATTAAAACGGTCTTTCTTCCTTTGTTGCGACGAATGGGAGCGGAGGTTGAGGCGACGCTGGAGAAACCCGGCTTCTACCCGAAGGGTGGGGGGCGCATTCTTTTAGAGGTTAAGCCGATCAAAGAGTTTCGCCGATTGGATCTTCAGCGTCGGGGCGAGATTACGAGGGTGAGAGCGCGATCTATCTTGTCGAATTTACCTCGGACCATCGCGGATCGGGAACTTGATGTCTGTCGCCGGGAGTTGTCCCTGGGGGGCAGCGATTTGATTCTTGAAGAGTTCGAGAGTAAAGGCCCGGGGAATGTTCTCTACATCGAAGTGGAAAGTGAACGTCTGACCGAGCTTTTTGTCGGCTTCGGTAAGAAGGGAGTCAGAGCAGAGGACGTCGCTGAAGGCGCTTGCCGTTTGGCAAAAGATTACATTGCCAGTGAGCTTCCCGTAGCCGAGTATCTGGCCGATCAAATGTTGTTGCCTCTGGCCTTGGCGAAGGGGGGATCCTTTAAAACAGGTCGCTTGAGTGGCCACGCGAGCACCAACATTCACACGATCCAGCGCTTTTTAGACGTGGAAATTCACGCCATTGAAGAGGATCGACGGACGACCATCATTGTCGAAGATTGAGGAAAGTGTTCATTGTGGGGAATTTTTAGCGTTAAAATGAGGCTCTGATTTAGAACTTGGAGCTTTATGGCTGATACTCCCCCGGCGAACCCCTTCGAAGTCCCCGAAGAATCAGCTCTCTTCGAGATGAATGTTGGTCCCCAACCTTCTCAATTCTTAGAGGCGCAGCCATCCTCGGCGGACGCTCTGATCCAGTCAGAGAACTCAGGGTCTCGATTCATTCAAATTGGTCAAGTGCTTGACGGCTATCACATCGTGCAGTTGCTCGGGCAAGGCGGCATGGGTGCCGTTTATAAAGCCCATAAAGATGGCGTTGATTACGCGCTGAAAGTTCTTCTCGCCGACGAAATTGGCGTGAGTGAAGTCGCTCGCTTTGAGCGGGAGGCGCAGGCGGCCGCGGTCGTCAGGCATCCTAATATCGTTGCGGTTCACAAGTTAGGACTCTCCGGCTATTGCCCCTACATTGTCTTTGATTTTGTTGAGGGCTGGTCCCTCGATAAAGAGCTCGTGGAGGGAGAGCCATGGAGCCTGTCGAAGGCCCTTGACCGATTGAAGCCGGTGGCCTCGGCCCTCGATCATATCCACGCGCACAATATTGTGCATCGCGACTTAAAGCCAGCAAACATAATGATTCGGGCTTACGACGAAGCGCCTCTGCTAGCGGACTTTGGTTTGGCTCACGCCGGGCAAATGGAGCGACTGACTCGCACTGGTGAGATCTTAGGCACCCCCGTTTACATGACCCCGGAGCAGCTCACCGGGGAACCAACGACCGCTCCGACGGATGTCTGGCCCTTGGCTATCATCCTCTACGAAATGTTGACTGGGGGAAAGAGGCCATTTGAAGGCGCGTCGACGATCGCGCTGGCCCAATCCATAATGCTCAAAGAACCAGTGTCGATCGCAAGTTTTGTTGATGTTGACGCTGAAGTGCTGGACTATGTTTTCGAGAAGGCCCTCGCCAAAGACTCCAAAAAGCGCTATCAGAGCGCCGGGGACTTTATCTCTGATTGTGAAAAAGTGGCGGCTGGCGATTTTAGTTTGAGCAATGAGTTGGGGGTTGTCGAGCTTGGTCAGCGCCGAGTAAAGCGAGCTGGACATCCTGTTCTTATTGGCTTTGTTTTGCTTTTGTTCTTTGTTCTCGCGGGGGCGTTGACTCTTCTAAACTCTCAATCCGATCAGTCACAGATGGAATGGCAGGAGACGCAAGTCGAGAGTCTTAAGGGTCTTCAGCTAAAAGGTGACGACATTCCTCGTCACTTCGCAATTGAGTTCTTTCGCCGATTGACTTTACTGGACTCTGGAAAGGTTGAATCTGTTAACAGTCCGGGGGCTGACTTTGCGGCCGATGTGAAAGCCTTCAAAGATCGCTTCGAAACAGAGCGACTTGGTAAAGATAAGAAGATCGTCAGTCGCCTTGAGGAAAAGTTAGGGGAGTTAGAGAAGACTGCGAATTCATGGAACGCGCTTGTGACCATGCGGGCTGACGGAGATCAAAAGGCGTTCTCCCTCGTTGATAAGGAGTATCAAGAATTGCTGGTCGGTTATCAGGCTCTACTCAAGAAACAGTGGACGTCTGCGAAAGAAGCGTTCATTGAGGTTAGGCATGAAAACAATGATATCAATGTTGTCAGCCAATTCGCATTGTTG
>JARGOJ010000974.1 GCA_029210225.1 Planctomycetota bacterium | reverse complement strand
CTTTAAACAATGCAGTGTGAGCCTTGGCATTGTTTTGGATTTCGCGTGAGCTCCGAGAGGCAGCGAAGACGGAACATTGTGAACTATTTCTTAGAGTTCGTTACCGAATGGAATTCAGCTAGACTCAATAACATTGCTCCACTAGCTCCTTCCAAAAAATCTCGGCAAGTTCACCGTCGAAGATCTCAGGGAGGCAGGGTGACATGATCTTCATGCAAAACATGGTTCGCGTTGTTGGAGTTGTTTAAAAGCACTGTCTCGGGCGAAAGTCCGAATGTGAATAACATTGGCCCATAGGGCTTGGGAGTCCTTTGGGCGGGTTGTTGCAAGTCATTGATTTTCATGCATTCTTTGCCGACAGAGTTTTACACATGCATTAATATTCTCCCTCCTCTTTCCTGGTGGCAATTTCGTTAGAAGTGATTGGTATTCTATGAGGGCTTGTCGATAGTTTTTTAGATAGAAGTATGATTCAGCTCTATAGGATGGAATCACTAGGTTTTTTGACCCCGATTTGAGAGCTTGATTGCAATGAATTAGAGTTTGTTTGTATTTCTTCATTACTAAACAAGCGAGTGCTGCCAATTCAATTGCGTCTATGTCGCGAGGGAATCGACCAATTATTCCGCTTAACACTTGATAGGCTCTGATTGGACGTTTCGCTTTGATCAAGCAGTAGCCTAATTCTCTACTTGCTCCGACATCCGGGCTGAAAATCCGAAGGTATTCAGAATAGTCGTTCGCTGCAGCTATCCAATTGCGCTTCAATTTGTAACACAACGCTCGGTTTCTAAAGGCATTGGCGGACTTTGATTTTTGGATAAGCGTTGTGTAACAATTGATTGCTTTATTGAGTTCTCCAGTCTTCTTGAAGCTGTTTCCCAATGCAAGGTGTGCGGTTTCAAATGGGGGTATGGATGGCGTCACTTTTCCTAAATACTGAATAGCCTGTGTAAACTCACCACGTTCATAGACGATTCCACCCATGATGAGATTCGCGTATTCATGATTCTCGTTGGACTTGAGAATCAGCTTGCAAATCTTTTCTGCTTCAGGACGACGGTTTAGTTTCATAAGTGTTTGAGCAACGTTACACTTGAGATGTGAGGAGGTTGGTTGAGCTGCAAGAGCCTTCTTGAAGGCCACAAGCGCACTTGTGTTATTCTTCAGGGCCTCATATATGAGGCCCTGGGTCTGGAAGAAGAGACTTTTCGGACTTATGGAAATAGCATGTTTGATTTTTGTCTGAGCTTCATCGTACCGGTGTTGTTTGTAGAGTTGAAAGCTCTGTTGGAATAAAGTGAATTCATTTGATTCACCGTTGTTTTTCGATAGTTCCACCAGCTGTATCAGCGGTTTCGTGTAGAGGAAATCGCCAGACTTCTCATTTTCAAGTAGATGCTGAAAGTAGAGGGCGCCATAGGGTTTCTCGTGCTTCCCGACGGCTTCATTCAACAGGCTGGGCAATTGGTCTTTCATGCCAGCGCGTTCGTAAATCTCAGCGGCGGTCATAAGGGCTATGTAATCTCGACCTCCTAATTCCATAGCTTTCTCGACCAGTTCAATCAGCTCTTCTTCATTCCCCCCGCGTCGGCTGAGCGCTTTGGCTTTGTCGAACAGCGCGAGCATTTGAGCGGCTAAGACGGCTTCCCTTTGTGCTGCTTTTCTCTCTGCGTTGGCGACGGCTAACTTTGTGGCTTGAATGTCTTTTTTCGATTGGACGATAGAGTCGGCTTCCCGTTGATTGAGCAGGGCTAAGTCACTTGCGGCTTGGACGACAAAGTACTCTCCAAGAGAAAAGGTCAAGACTGAAAATAGGAGTGTCGCGAACAGCAAGGAGATCAGGCTTCTAGGATTGCGGCTGACCTTGCGCTTCATCAATTCAATTCTTGAATAGCTGTGACTCTCTAATTCTTCTCCAGCCAGATAAGCGAGCAGTTCTCTTTTTAGCTGCAAGGCGCTCGGTAAGCGCTTGGATGGTTCAGCTTGAGTCGCGAGGATCGCCAAGCTGTTGAGTTCTGGAGGGACATCAGCCTTTAGGTCTTCGGGAGAATAGATCCAGCCTTTCACAGTGGCGACAATTTTTTCGATGACGCTGTCTCCCTGAATGGGTGCGACGCCGGTTAATATGCGAGTGAGTGTAATGCCGAGGGCAAAGACATCAGTGAGAGCGTCGATCTCTTCTCCCGACGCTTGCTCTGGCGACATGTAACCCGGGGTGCCAATGATCGAACCGCTGAGGGTAAGTCCATTGTCCTCGAATTGGTGAGCGTCAGGCATTCCCTCGCTGTAGGCAGCTTCTAGGTCTGGAGAATTCATTTCCTTAGCGAGTCCCCAGTCCATGACTAAGACTTCTCCAAAGCGCCCGACCATAATGTTTGCGGGTTTGAGATCGCGGTGTAGGATCTTCTCTGAGTGAGTATAGGCCATGGCCTCTGCGACTTTGGCGAGGACCTCCAACAATTGGCGAAGCTCGGAGCTTGGGCAATCATTGTCGTGATAGTGCTGGATTTTATCTTCTAAGGTGTCGCCTTCAATGACCTTCATGAGCATAAAGACTTGATTGTCTTTTGTGCTTCCAGCCTCGTAGACTGCAGGGATAGTGGGATGATCGAGGCGAGCGGTGATACGAGCTTCCCTCATAAAGCGCTCGCGGTGTCGAAGCTCAGGGTTTTCACCTAATAAGACTTTGAGCGCGGCCTGACGATTCATGCGGTGGTCTCGGACACGAAAGACCGAGCCCATGCCGCCCTCGCCGAGCTTTTCAAGGGTCTCAAAGGCGACGGTGGCGTGGGGTGAGAAGAGGGGATTGCTCTCGAATAATTGTTGTAAGGACCGCTGCAGGCGCTTACACCGCGCTATTTCCTGGACTTCTTTTGGAGTCTTCATTGAAGTAGAGTTCGCCATAGCGCCTGCTTCATCTCGTTTAATAGAGTCGCTTCTTGCCCTGTGCTTTCGGTTTGGGCTGATCGACTTTCCTGGCGGCTTTGCCTGACTAAGATACCGATTCTCGGGATGTTTGTCGCTGACTTTCTCTTTAAACAATGCAGTGTGAGCCTTGGCATTGTTTTGGATTTCGCGTGAGCTCCGTGAGACTGTGAAGGCCTAATCTACTGCTCGGCGAGCTGTTTCTTTAATTTGGTGACCATTCCCCTCATTATGGTCTTGAACTGCCTATCCGTGGATTTTTGGACGGCCAACTCAAAGTTATCAATGGCTTTTCTCGTCTGCCCCATTTGATTATATGCGTCTCCTCGCACGGCATAATAGCCTTCGGGAGATGGCGCGGAGAGAGAGAGCAGCGTGGAGCAGTCGTCGATAACCTTTTCCCACTGCTTAAGCGCGAGGTTGACTCGGACTCGGTAGTCGTAACTCTTCACATCTCCTGGGTAAGATTTAATGACGAAATTCAGATCTTCGAGGGCAAGGTCAAAGCGGCGTACTTTGTAAAAGCAAAATCCACGGTCGCGGCGCAGTATGGCCCAGACCTTCGGGAATTCATTCGTTTTCTGCGACCAACGAATTGTCCAATTGTAGTCTGCAATGGCTTTGCCCCACTGATTAATCTGTGTATACGCCTTTGCTCGATTACT
>JARGOJ010000029.1:6951-22822 GCA_029210225.1 Planctomycetota bacterium | reverse complement strand
CTGGATTTATTGTTTGTCGGGGAATGGAACCAAATCCATGGCCAATCATATGACCTACAGCCCACAGCAACGCGAAAAGATGTAGGTGTAGTGGTTCGGCATCCCCACTATGTGTCTGCCCGGGAGTAGATATGTGCCCTGGATTTAGCCAACTCTTGGGCACACATCTGGTGTTCCAACCCTCATCATTCACAGCAACACATAGGTGGGTGTGAATGATGAGATATGTGCCTATTGAATCGTGAATGGCCGATCAGATTTATCTTTTCCAACCGATTTCACTCACGCCCACACGGAGCAGCCTTAGACAGCCAATCCCAATGATCAAAGCACACAGCGACGCGAAAATTCGTCCGGCAGCCCGAGAGCACCTCGAAGATCCCCTCTCTAATGAGAACAGGCTCAGCCTGGGAGAACACCCTGTACTAACAAACCCAGTAAAATTGCGGGCAAATGGTTCAAAATTGCGGCCGTATATCGAGCACAGTTGAAAACTCTGGGCTCATGTCACCCCAAAACCCGGCGATTTCACCGACGCAAAGTTCTGTAATCTGGGCGCTATGAGAGCAGCGTTCAGGAGCCGTCCAAGGTAAAATTGGCGCGCACCGTCACGATGAAGACCATGAGGAAACACAGTACTATGGGGCGTCCCGCACGAATTGCTTGCCTTCTCTTTGGCTCGGGCCTTTGTGCCCTCATCTATCAAGTCGCCTGGCTTCGTGAGATGCGCCTGATTTTTGGCGCATCTCATTCAGCGTCAGCGGCGGTCCTAGCCATCTTCATGGGGGGCCTCGGCCTTGGCGGATTGATACTCGGGAAGAGAGCTGACCGAAGCGAAAACCCACTAAAGCTGTACAGTCAGCTTGAATTCGCCATAGCCATCTCGGTGGTCTTTACACCCATTCTCATCGATCTCTGTCGCTGGCTTTACATCGCCCTCGGCGGTTCCATTGCCCTTGGAAGCACCGGCGCAACCATTGTCCGACTCATATTTTCGACCTTGGTCTTGGCCGTCCCCACCTTACTTATGGGAGGAACACTCCCCGCTGCGGCAAAAGCCGCCGAGACAGATGACGACTCGTCTCGTCGCTCCCTCGCTATCCTCTATGGACTCAATACGCTCGGAGCGGTCACCGGAGTGCTGCTTTCGACCTTCTTCCTCATGGAAAAATTCGGCAATAGAAACACGCTTTATTGCGCAAGCTTTCTCAATCTAGGTATCGCCGGCCTCGCTTACCGTTATGCCCAGCACCTCGTCAAGGATGCGCCCCAAACCCCGGAGTCTCCTGTCGCAGAGACCACAGCAAGCGAACAGCTTGGGGACATTGCAACCGTTTCTGATCCTGACGACAAAGAGAGCCCTGCACCCCGCTTTGTTTATCTCTCCGCCGGCCTGGTCGGCTTTGTCTTTCTCCTCATGGAGCTTGTTTGGTACCGCCTACTCAGCCCCCTCCTCGGCGGTTCGACCTACACCTTCGGAGTCATCCTCGCCGTCGCCCTCACAGGAATTGCCCTGGGTGGGGCCGTTTATAGCCTGGGGAACCGGGCGAAGACTCCGAGTCTGCGCGCCTTCGCGATCACCTGTATGCTCGAAGCCTTGTTCCTGGCCATACCCTTCGCCCTTGGCGATATCATCCCGACCCTGGCCATGCAAAGCCGCGCCATGAGCGCGTTCGGTTTCCCTGGCCTCGTCTTTACATGGATCGCACTGACCAGCATCGTTGTCTTCCCCGCAGCTTGCATCTCTGGCTATCAATTTCCACTCCTCGTCGCCCTCCTTGGTCAGGGCTCAAAAGACGTGGGGCAGCAAGTAGGAAAGGCCTATGCCTGGAATACTCTGGGCGCAATACTCGGATCCCTCGCTGGAGGCTTTGGTTTTCTTCCAATCCTCACGGCTCCTGGAACCTGGCGCCTCGCGACGGCGTCGCTCATTGTCTTCGGGCTCGGCGCGGTCATGCTATCGAACCTGTCCCTTAAGAAACGTCTGCTTCCCCTCGCCATCGGTGTCCTCGCAAGCTTCGCCTTGACTTGTGATGGGCCCGGATCTTTCTGGAGACACAGCCCCATCGGCGCGGGACGAGCCAAGCTCCCTCGACAAAGCCCCAACGCGCTTCGTGCTTTTAAAAATGAGATCGCCTCCTATGTCCGTTGGGAGCAGGAGGGCATGGAGATGAGCCTCGCCCTCTACGACCATGACAGCTTCACATTTGTCATCAACGGCAAGAGCGACGGCAACGCCAAGAGAGACCGAGAAACCCAGATCATGAGCGGCTTGGTTGGCGCGGTCCTCCATCCAAACCCGAAAAAGGCCATGGTCGTGGGACTCGGAACGGGATCGACCGCCGGATGGCTCGGACAAATTCCAACCATGGAGAAGGTCGACGTCGTCGAGTTGGAACCCGCTATTCTAGAAATCGCTAAGGTCTGCCACGAAGTGAATGGTGAGGTCCTCAACAACGACAAGGTCAAAATCCAAATCGGCGACGCCCGAGAAGCACTTCTAGTCTCCCGAGAAAAGTACGATCTCATCTTCTCCGAACCGTCCAATCCCTACCGCGCCGGCATTGCCAGCCTCTACACTCGGGAATTTTATGAGGCCTCGAAAGAACGCCTCACCGAAGACGGCATCTTCATTCAATGGCTCCAAGGGTACGAGGTTGACGGCCAAACGGTTCGCTCGATCTTAGCGACTCTCGCCACAGCCTTCCCCAACGTCGAGATTTGGCACACCAACGGCTTCGACCTGCTCTTCCTGGCGACTATGAAGCCCATCGAATATGACGTGCCCCAGCTCCGCGAGCGCCTCGCTACATATCCCTACCGCAATTGTCAAATCAGCAGTTGGCGCTCTGAGGGCTTAGAAGCTTTCCTCGCCCACTTCCTCGCTGATAACCGCGTCGCCAAGCTACTCAAAGAACAAGAAGGCGATGCAATCAATACTGATGACCGCAACCTCGTCGAGTACGGCTTCGCCCGCACCGTTGGCCAACGGGATCTCTTTCGCGTTGATGAAATTCAAGAGTATTCACGGCAGCTCATGGCTCATAAGCCGGCCCTGAAAAATGGCGCCGTCGATCAAGAGCGCGTTGAGGCCGAAGCTGTCTACATCCGTGCGATGCCCCAATATCCTCCGTCTCAGAAGCCCTGGTATTCCCCGAACGCAAGGGTTCGGGTGACTGCTATGCAGCGTCATCTTCGCCGCGACTATCGAGGAAGCTTGGCCGCCTTCTTTTCCCTCAAGCGACGACCGATAGGCCCCATCGAACTTGCCATGGTCGCCGAAGGATTGGCCGACGCGGGAGATCCCAGAGCTGAGATCGCCCTCAAAGAGCTAACCGTTTACCAACCAGGAGAAGCCCTGGGCATCAGGGCTCGACTCTTACTGCGTCAAAAGAAGCGGCAAGAATGCCGAGCGACATTGTTGAAGGCCTTCGAGAGCTTTCGCCAGTTCCCATGGGCCCGAGATCATTTAATGGAGAACACACTAAGAGTGGCGGAAATGCTTGCGCGAGTCGACAAAGAAGCGGCTCCAGTTCTGGTCAAAGCCCTCGATAAGCCTTTCGCCGCCAATTGCCTGAATAACTACCGTAAAACAACCCGCATGAACATCTGCCTGGAGCTCGACAACAAAGAACTCACAGCCTCGGTCCTAGCCGATTTTGAACCTCACATTCCTTGGCAGTATTCGTTTCTTAAGCGCCGCTACGAAATCTATAAGGCCCTGAAAAATCCCCTCGCCGATCAAGCGCGAAAAGACCTCGAAGAGTTTATCTCGAAAGAGCCATCGCAATTGGTTGAACTTCGAGCAGACAAGTAACAGCTCGATGCCGTCGCTCGAAAGTTCAACGTTTTTGTAAAAGCTGAACTTTACCCAAGTCTCCGAGTAGACCGATTGTTATATTTAACTTCGCCGAAGAGAAAATCGACGACTGATACCGACCATAGAGGGACAAAAGAATGACTCCAAGATTTGCCATCATCGCGATTCTTACGCTCTGGCCTTCTCTGGTCTTTGCTCAGGATTTCTCCATCAAAGCGAAGGATGTCTCAGGTCAGGCGACCCTCGGAAGTTCATCGAGCTTTAATTTGAGCTATCAGAGCTTTGGCAAGGCAAAGAGCACAGTCAAGCTCTCGGGGAAGTTGACATGGAACCGGCAGAAGTCGGCCTTTCAACTCCGCTATAAAGTCCCTGAAAAGGAGCGCACTGGTCTCGCGAAGACGCTGCAAAATCTCTTCGCACGTTTTCAAAAGAAGACGGTCAAATACGAGAGCGTCATCTTTAAGAAAGCCAATTCAGGCAGGTTCACCGGGGAGCTTCAGGGCCACGCAATGACCTTCTCGCCTCGTTCTGAACTTGAGAAATCGTTGATGGTCCTCGTTATTCCCGGACTCTCCACAAACAACTGGAACAAGTTCGGCGTTCCCTATCTCGATGAGAACGTCGCGGCCCTCAAAGCTCGGGGCCTTCAAGCTCGTCGCTTAGAGATTTCAACGGAAGAGTCTGTCGCGGTCAACGCTCGCTACATCGCCAATGAGATCAAGAAGGAAGCGGCCGCAGGACGTAGGGTTGTCATCTTTGCTCACAGCAAAGGAGGCACGGACACTACAGCGGCCCTGGCTCTTTATCCCGACCTTATCAAACATGTCGCCGGAGTGGTTGCGGTGCAACCTGTCTATGGCGGATCCCCCGTCGCCGACTTAGTGCAAGCGCAATCGGTCCTTCGGGGCAGTATGGCGCTTGTCTTCGAGCAGGTCTTCAAAGGCAGCCGCGACGCTGTGCTAGACCTAACCCGAGCGCGACGGAGCGCCTTCGTCGCGAAGCACCCTTACCCTGCGTCAAAGGTCCCGACGGTGGTCATTCGCTCGACCTTTGACCGTCGATTTTCCCGGTCCATTCTTTGGGCCAATCAGAAGATGATTAAGAACTTCCTAGGCTTGGGTAGCGACGGCATGGTCTTGCTCGCCGACCAAAACATTCCTGGCGCAGTGAAGACCTTGACCTATCAAGACCTTGACCACTTTGAGCCTGGTGTCCGCGTCGAGAGTCCTCATACACCAGCCGATTTGACGAACGCCGCGTTTGACAGCCTCAAGCCCTTTCTCAAAGCCCAAAACGCCGTCGCATGGAGCCGTCCCCGAGTGAATCTTCCCCTCGGCGAAGACGAATAACTCCGCTCTGAATCAAGCCGATCAATCATGACTTGGCCGCTCGTTTTTGATAAATCAGAGCGCGTCCAATCCGCTCCTCCTATGGCCCCAATATTCTCCATACCTTTCAAGCCCCCCATTAATCGCTTACAGGGCGCTGAGCCGGGAGAAGGGTTTACTCATCCTCAGCGCTTTTTGCGAGAAAATCCGAATCTTCCCCGGGGATGCCTTGGCGGGATTCCTAGTCCTTTTTTACAATACCCCGTCATGCACCGTTCCTCCTAAGACTGGGACTTCTGGGTTTTCCCAAAGTTTTGCAGAGCCATTCAATTCATTAATTATCGCCGCATTGATTCGAGCCAAGCCAATCAACGACCGGCACTATTCTAGGATTTCATGGAACCATCACTGCATCAAAACTCCAGCTCCCCAGAGAAACGCCTCGCGGCCATCGCGAAGAATCGCTCCCTCTATCAATATGACTTCAGCTACCACGACATTGGATTTGTCAAAGACGTGCCTCACAAAGATCAAATTGGTCTACGCTATATGGCGCAGTATGGCGAGGTCATGATGACCCTCATGGCCAATAAGACTGCGAGTAAGTTGGCGAGTTGGAATCCATTGAAAATCGCCGAGAAGCACAGCCATTATCGCGAGCGATTAAAAGAGAGCTCGGCCAACGCCAATGAAATCCACGGGCTCTTCACAGATATGGTTTCCGACTTGAAAGATGGCCTCCCCGAAGACTCTTCTTCTTTCGACGACTATAAGAATGTCTTCGGACTGATCACGCCGCCTCCCTATACCGAGAACTGGAGTGAAGACTGGGCCTTTGCCTGGCAACGCCTCGCGGGGACGAACCCGGTTGTTTTAGAGGGCGTCGGAGAGACCCTGCCAGAGAATTTCCCGGTCACTGAGGCCCACTATAAAGAGGCTATTGGTCCAGACGTTGACGATACTCTTGCCGCTGCGCTCTCTGAGGGACGGCTCTTTATTTGCGATTACAAGCTGCTCGATGGGATTGAAGCGGGGGACGTAAAAGGACGGAAACACTACCTCTGCGCTCCAATGGCGTTGTTCACTGTCTTGAAAGCCCATGGCGATCATGGCTCGCAGTTCATGCCAGTTGCGATTCAGTGCGGCCAGACCCCCAATTCAGAGACTCCCATTTTTACTCCTAAGTCTGGAATGGCTTGGCAAATGGCGAAGGCGACAGTTCAGTCTGTGGACAGCAATCACCATGGCGTGGTACAGCACCTGGGTTACTGTCATATTGTGTCCTGCTGGGTTCAATTGGCGACATGGCGTTCCCTTGCGCCGAACCATCCAATCAATGTTTTACTCAGTCCTCATTTCGAGTACACACTGCCCAATAATCAATCGACGAAGAAGTTGATACTACCGGGAGGAGTGACGCCGACTTTGCAGAGTGTGAGTTTGGAAGGCGCAATTGAATTGTTCAAGCGGGGCTTTGAGGCGTTTTCTTGGGAAGAGCAGAGCCCAGACAAGGGCTTCGCAAGACGGGGGGTGGATAACACGGAGACCTTGCCCGTTTACCCATTTAGGGATGACGCAATGCGGACCTATGCGGCGATTCGCAAGTTCGTTACGGCTTATGTTCATCTCTATTATGGAATCGACGCTGATGTCTTAGCAGATAATGAAGTTCAGGCCTGGCACAAGGAATTGACGGCGGAGAACGCCGGTCGTATTCGAGGTATGAAGCCGCTAGACAGTGTCGCGAGCTTGGTGGACCTCGTCACCTCTATTATTCAACGCGTGACCACTTATCACGCTTCAATTAATTACTCTGGATTCGAGGGAATGGGTTTCGCTCCCAATATGCCCGCTGCGGCCTATGCGCCTGCTCCCGTTGCCGGCAAAGAATATACTGAGGCCGATCTATTGGCTTTGTTGCCCCCCATGGACATGGCTATGGAACAGTTATCAATGACTTACCTGCTCCACAGTATTCGGGTGACAAAGCTCGGGGACTATCCTTTCCTCCACTTTGCCGATCACCGAGTCTTGCCCCTTGTGAAGAGCTTTAAGTCCGATTTGGTCAAGGCGAAGAAAGCGATTCAGAGCGCGAATCAAAAGCGCCCGATTCCCTATACAATTCTATTGCCTGAGAACATTGCCAATAGCATTCAGGTTTGAGGCCGTCGCGGAATCAGTATGGCTGAGATGACAGGAGCTGAGTTCTATGGTTACACAAAGATCGCGTATCTTAGCTTTATCCACCTCCATGACGTCACTGAATCCTTGAACTTAATCTTGGACTGTGTGCCTCGAGTCAGTGATATTCTTATTCGAGAAATGTTGCTTGGGTCTTCGTGGCGAGAGCGGCTCTATGGGCTTGTCCTAGCTGGGCTACGGGACTATCCGCCATTCTTTTCCGAAATGCACATGAGCCTCCGCGATGTCCGAGGATTGTCTACAGTTCCCACCGCTGCAGCTTTGTCCGTCGCGATTACTGATTTCGATTGTCCCTATGACCCGGCAATGACCATGACTATTGGCCGGGAGATCTTAGATGGGGAATTGGGCTTCGCCCTCGATCAACTTCACTTCTCAATCGGGATCGGCCCGAAGCCGGAGTTGTCGAAAGGCCCTAACGATGGTCAGAGCTTCGACCAGCATCGCAGTTTTTATAGGTATCTGAGCACCAAACGACCCAAAAAGTCTCAATAAAGAAAATTGTCGCTCTAACCGCGGATTTCTGTGGGTTTTCCTTCCACACCATATTCCTTCATCGTGGCTCTACCCTAGCTCGGTATTCGACGAAATCTCCCATGAAATAGTGCCTCTAGCACGATGTGAGAATAAACCTCACAATAGAGAAATATCTCAGAATCGAACTTTCAAACCAAAGCCATAAACTCATTTAAACATTACACTTACAGATAGAGAACCTCTTTGGCCGGCAATTTGCCTATGAGAGAAACTCTCGCTGGGTCCTTGAATGATTCCAAATGCGAGAGCAATTTCAAAAGGAAAGAGAAGCCCGTCATGAAAACGGCTCAAAAAGTCATCAACCATTCTCAGCCTCGTTGTCCCTATTGCCATGATGCAGTGACTGTTCAGTCGAGCAAGCAAGCCTGTGAGCACTGTATGGCCTGGCATCACAAAGAGTGCTGGAGTGAAATGGGAAAGTGCGCCTCCTGTCAATTTGAATCACAGAAAGACCCGCTGGCGCATAGACCCAAGGCCTTCAGCAAGCCAATACTACGCAGTCAACCCCAAGCTGTGATGGACATGCGAAAGATATGCACAACTCCCGCATGCAGTTTAGCCGCATTAAACACTGTGAAGGCCGGGGAATTCTCTCAACACTGCCAGTACCACGCCCTCTTGTCGTGGAGAGAGAAACGTTTGCACTTCACTCATTTAGCCGCCCTTTGTGGAATCGTGGCCTTTTGTTTCTTTTTTCTCGGCTTAGCCTCAAACGGTCATAGTGACTTTCACTATTCAATCGCAGGAGCTTGCACTGTCGGCGGGATTGTATTGGTACTGGGAAGGTTTCTAACGCATCGACCTGTTTAGTCACAGCAGCAGACCTTGTTGAGTCATTCAGACACCTAGGATTGAGTTTAGCCATGCACTATTTCTGGGACACACCTAAGTCGAAGAGGGCTCTCTCCGCCGCCGATCGAACGCCCGGATCCGCGTCCTTGGCGAGGCCATTGAGCGCGTCGATGATTCGAGTGTTCTGGACTCGTAATTGCCCAAATAGAATGGCAATGCCGCGCCGAGCCTTCGGGTTGGGGTGCTTCACCCCTTTTAACAGGGCCGTGACGGTCTGCTGCAATTCCCTCAAGGCTAGGGATTCTAAGGCTCTGATGGCCCCGAATGCCACCTTATCGAACTTGACACCGAGAGCGTCTATCAATGTTGGAATAGCTTTTTGTCCAATCAATCCCAGGCTCTGCACTGCGGCGCTTCGGACTCGAGCCGATTCAGTCCTGTTGCTATAACACTTTGTCAGCGCCGAAACAGCGGCCTCTGCATTCTTTCCCAGACTCCCAATACCGAGGACAGCAAAAAATCGAATCTCCTCAAATGAATCCCTGGCATTAAGAATTAAAACCCGAAGGATCTTTGGGTCCTTTCCCCCCAGCTTCCCAAGAGCCTGGGCGGTCGCTCCGCGCACGGCGACTCGCTCGTTGCGATCATTGAGAGTCTTCAGGAATGACGGGATTAACTTCTCGCTGACCGTACCCAATTGGCTAAGGGAGTAGACAGCCGAAGCCCGAATATGATCCTTTTCCTCCATATCTTCGTACAATTGACGCAACGCTACAAACGCCTTCTTCGCGTTCTCTCCAAGACTTCCAATAGCATAGGCAGAGCTGGCTCGAACCTTCTCGCTCTTGTCTTTCAAATTTTGGACAAGAATGGGAAGCGCCGGCGCGGCGACGGGTCCCATGAGTCGCGCCGCGTCCGCTGCGCTCTCACGGAGCAGTTCGTTTTTGTCTTGCAGCGCTTTTAGAACAGCTGGCAGGGCGGCCTTGCCAAAGCTCGCGAGAGCGCTCCAGGCCGAAATACGGACTGATTTAATGGAATCGCCACAAGCCTCGACAAGCGCTGGAATCGCGCTAGGGTCCTTGTTTTGCATGAGACCTAAGGTATAGGCGGCCGTGCCCCGACAGAGTTCACTCTTGTCTTTGAGAGCACTGATCAACGCAGAAACGACTTTCGGCCCTTTTGTCGAGAGCGCTCTGGCAATACGACGGCGAAACTCAAGGTCGGGATTTCGAGATGCTTTAATGAGATGAGGAATGGCCTCATCCCCCTTCTCACCCATTCTCTCCAAGATATAGGCCGCTTCAAGGCGAGACCTCGCCTGAGAACTGGAGAGCTGAACGATCCACTGTTTTAGAGTCTTTCCAGCGATTAACTTCGGATCGGGGCCTTTCTCTTGAGCACCAAGCCTAGGCGCGCCTAGGGTAAGAGCCAACGCCGATATGACGCAGGCGCACAAAATTAGACGACACTTCTTCATTGATCTATCCAATACCTGAATGGAAAGGCAATTCCTGTGAGAGTTCATTTATACTTCTTGACGCCGAAGCCTGTTTATCTCATTTCTAAAACTATCTCGCGAAGACAAAGTCGACGAATTTATTCCCGGCGCCTTAGCACTATTTCACCATGGTCAAGACCTTGTGACCACGACGCTTGAATGACTTTCGCGCATCCCTTGTCCAACACCGATATTTCACCAGCCCAAGCATTTAGGCACTCTATGAGAGGCTGGCGGTTTCCCTTAAGAGTCTCTACAAGGTTGGTCTGAGCGGCGATTTGCTCGATGAGCGGGCCCATTTGGTGTCGTTCATGGCTGGGAAAGATTTCCACCACATCCTCAAATTCAGAAACCAAGGTCAATAACACAGGCGCAGATTCCCTATAGGACACCCGAACTTCATGACCCCGTGCTGAGAAGAAGACGAGCCGGAAAACAAGGTCAACCAATTGGAAGAGATAGAACGCATTGGCCGAGCTCTTGTAGATAGTTGACGCCCATGGCTCCTCCCAAACTTGCCCGAGCGAATAAGTTCTCATTTCAGCACTGCCTTTCTCTTTAACAATGCCCTCTCTAAATTCGTCGAGAGCCCTATTCTCGCTTGGGAAATCCCAGATAAAAGAATAGACTGAGTAAATTCTGCGGATGCTCTCTGGAATGCACGATCGATGACTGACACGCCGATAAAACAGTTTCAGGATTACAGAATCGTCAACGAGATCAGTCGGGGAGGCAACGGCGTTGTATACAAAGCAAAACATGTCACCTCAAACAAGACATATGCGCTCAAGTTGCTCCTCGACGTAGAAAACGACCAAGCTCGGCAACGATTTCAAAGAGAAGCCAAGGCTCTCTCCCAAGTCAAGCATCCAAATGTCATCTCTCTGATTGATTACGGCGATCATGAGGGCACGCCCTATCTTGTGATGAGCTACATCCGGGGTAAGACTCTGCGTGAATATATCGAACAATCCCTCGAAAAGTCTGGTCATGTCCCTTCATTTCGATGGTTGGAAATGACCTGCCTAGGAATTCTCGAAGGATTGCAAGCTTGCCATGGTCAGGCTCTCTATCACAGAGATCTAAAGCCATCAAATATCATCATTGAACAACACACTCAAAGCCCTGTGCTTATTGACTTTGGCCTCGTCATGAAAGACAAGCGCTTTGGCCGCCTCGACAGTATTTCCATTAGTAAATCCAACGCGATTATTGGTACGCCTCGATACATGGCCCCCGAGCAATTTGACAGTGAGGAATTTGGCCCTATCGGCGAGCAAACAGACGTCTGGGGTTTTGGAGCGACGGTCTTCTATTGCCTCACTGGTCGACCTGTTTACCTTTCCGACACTCTCGTGAAACTTATCTCAACAGTGCTAATGGAGGAGCCTCCTAGAGCCTCCGAAATCGATCCGAACATCCCACCTTTCTTCGATAATTTTTGTGCCCGCTGCCTCGTCAAGGACGGCAGAAAACGCGCTCGGATTGAGTTGTTACTCAAACAAATTCACCAGAAGCGAAGCAAAGAGAGCAACCGAGCCAGGAACTTGGAAATCATTGAGCGTAAGAATGATACAGGCCAAACAAACTCCTCTGTCACGGGCAGTCTCCGAATCTTGGCATTCGTCAGCGTCGTACTAATCACCACGATCATTGGCACAACTGTTCTCTATCCGCTGGTCGATCCAGCAGGCTCAAGAAAGACAAACCTAGATTCTGAATCTCTGTCAGCGCAGGTTGAGCTGCTCAATTCAGCGGACCTCAAAACGAAAGCTGCGGCCCGTAAGAAACTTCTTGAAGCAGGCCGGGCTGCCACTCCGTTTCTCATCGAAGGACTCAGAGGAGATGACTCTGAATCGGACTACCAGTTAAACGACATCCTCAAGGTCCTCGGTAAGGAAAGCCTGCCTGCGTTAGTCATCGCTCTCAATGCCCCTTCACAAAGAAAACAAGACGCCGTCATCAAAACACTCATGGAAATGCACGCGATAAGTGTTCCAGCCCTCGTTGAAGCGCTCAATGACAAGAACCGGATTCGTCGCGTCAATGCGGCGATCACTCTTGGAAAGATTGGAGCTGCGGCGCAAGGCGCCACTCACGCACTCTCTAAGAATCTTAATCACCCCGATCGGCGGAGTTGCTTGGCTGCGGCGAAAGCCCTCGGGCAGATCGGGCCGGGAGCCAAGGCCGCGCTGCCTGCGCTAAAGGCAAGAGTCAATACCTCTGACCACGAATTCAAAGTGATCCTAAAGCAGGCCTGCGACAAAATTGAACAACCTTAAGCGCTCCTTCAACGAACCCAATAGTCAGAAGGGGGCCTTCAGGCCAAGCATCTCAAAAACCAGTCGAATCTCGCCGCGAAGCGATTCGCCTGATTCCGCAGCATGTCGTCGTAGCTGAGGCAGCGCCTTTCTCGCCTCCGGACCTAGGGCTAGGAGTCCACGAACCGCTCCGCATCGCCACTCGTGGTCCTCAGATTCGAGGATGTCGAGGAGCCTTGGAATAACTCGGTCATCCATATGCATAGAGACGGTTCAAAATCTCGACCTGCTCCGGAAAGCGGCCCTCGGAAAGGACCCTCAACCAAGCCTCAAAGCTTGTGTTCTCGACCGGGACTTTTGATCGCCTCAAACAAATGGCGAGCGCCCGGGCTCGCTCAATATTCATCGGATCGAGGGCGAGCTGTCGCTGCAATCCTAAAAACTGTCCATCCATAATCGTCAGTTTACCAGCTCGAAACCATCCTTAGAGTTCACAAAGCAACGAAGAAGAGCACGCCACTTTTTGGGGCTTCACGATAAGAAAAGCAGCGCTTCCACGGAAAGTTAATATCGATATCTCGGTGCTCACTCACCGTTATCTAGGTGAGCGGCCTTGAAGGCATGGAGCGCCAAAGGCATGGCGTTCACCGATAGGTCAAGAGTGATTCAGAGCTTCAAAAACGCTCAGTCCTTTGCTTGACACGATCTGTTCAATGGAGTAACAATTGCACCCTAATTCGGGGAGTCGGGGAGTGCCTTACACACAAACCCGAACGTGAGAACCCTGTTTTCGACATTCACGGTGAAAGCTCGAGACTCGTTTCCAAAGGAGACACCATGTTCAAAAAAGTCACTGAAGCAGCCAAAAATTTGCTTCCCACCGAAAAAGCCCAGGCACACTGCGATGGCCCTTGCGGTGTTTATGATCCTGCGTCTGTCCGTATCGCTGCAGAAGCAGCCGTATCCATGACAAAGAAGATCCTCGCTCTTGAATTGCCTGCCGCTGGCGACGCCGCTGCTCAGGCTGCGTACCTCAACACGTTGACTCGCTACGTGAAGATCAAAGAAGAGCAAGCACACTTGGCCAAAGAAGAGCTTCTCGTTCTTTGGACCGATTTCTTCAAGCCTGGTCACTTGGCCGCTATTCCTGATCTCCACGACAAGTTCTGGAAAGCTGCAAAGCTTTGCTCCGCTGTCAAAGTGGAAGTCAGCGCTCAGCACGCTCAAGAGCTCATGGACGCTGTCAAAGACATCCACGAGACTTTCTGGAAAGTCAAAGAGCGCGACATTGCTTGGTACACAGCAAGCTAATCGAGCTCAGTAACATTGACTCATAAAGCACTACGACACGCCGGATATTGGGATTTGCTACTTTGCGTTCTCAGGATTCGGCGTCTCGTCGTTATAGAGGGGTCCTCCATGACTCCCACCCTCGTCAACGGCGACACCGTTGTCATCACGCCCAAGGCCTATCAAAGCACTCCGCCGGCCATAGGCGACCTCGTCTACGCCCGTCACCCCTTCAAAACCGATGTCCGCCTCGTCAAGCGCGTCCACGCCCTCAGCGACGACGGACTCCTCGACCTCCGTGGCGACAACACCGACGCTCTCTCTTCAACAGACAGTCGTAGCTTAGGCAAGCTCTCACCAAGCCTGCTCTTTGGGCAGGTCATCGCAAAACTCTAGCGCTCGGCAAAGCTGTTAGAGCAATCAACGGGCCCCGTCCGCTTTTTCGGTCCAACGCTTCGCTCGGCGATAAGCGTGCAGAAAGCCGGGATAATCTCCTAGCTCCGTCCCTATCTCCACGCGTTGCCAGAGCATCGACGCCTGTTTGTAGTCGCCCATCCTATACGCGCAGAACCCGGCCGCACGGCGAGCCTTCTGGTTGCTTTTCATAAGCGGACTGAGGCGTGACAGGCTTCGGCTGTAATCGCCGCATCGCAGCCCAAGTTCGCTTTCGAAGAGTCGCCACTCTCCGCTCTTTCCCGTCAACGACCCCAGGCCCAGCAGCGCCTTATGCGGCTCTCCTAACTGACTGAGCCGACGGGATTGATTCTCACGATAAGATGCGTCGCGAGAGCTAAAATAGAGCGGCGCCAAAGACCCACGAACGTTATCACTTAACAACGGCAGTATCCGTGACCAAAACTCCTCGAAGCCACGTTTATCAAGCTTCTTCGCCTTTTGAAACAGAGCCGTCGCGGTCTCCAATTGGCCTATCCTCGCCGTAGCGAGAGCTTCCATCTGCAAAACAGACAATAGGAGGTCTTTTTTTAGCAGCTCCCTCGACGTCACTCCGCTCAGACATTTTAAGGCTTCGTGGTCCTCTCCAAGCAACAGCGCACGCTTCGCCAGAGCAAGCCTATTCATCAGCTCATCTTTTGGCTCGCCCAATTTTCCAAGAGTCAGGCTCCTTAATCCGCGCACGGTCATACGATGAACTTCGACAAAGCTCGCGAGGCTCGAATGTCCTTGATCACCATTCATTGTTGGCTCCAGGCATAATTGATACAGTCCTGGAGCTAGCTGTTGTTGAATGGCTCCAGTACTCCGAGACTTAACATCTCCATTCATACAGACAATCTCGCGAGTTAAGCCGAGGTGATCGTATCGCAACACTATCTTGATTCGCCGATGGGGATCGAAATGTTCAACCGGGACTTCCCAATCCCTCCCTTGCAAGCCAGAGAATTGAGCCCTCATATATCGATGACATGCGTCCTCATGACCTTGCCCATCGCAATTCAGGGCGAACTCGAACGTCGAAGTCGTCGGCCGATCTGCTTTTTTGAAGCTCATTCGAAAACCGTGGTATCTCTCAATCCAACGGACTGTTAACTCCAATTGAATTTCAAGAGGCCCGCCTTGGAACTCAATGGGCAATTGAAGGCCGACTTTCGAATCGCCAGCGGCATGAATCAACAGACCTTTTCCCCCTGGAAGAAAGTGCTGCGGACCCGTAATTATCACAGTTTCCGGATAGCTTCGAGAATTGGAAAAGTCCCAATCACAAAGCGTTCTCATTCCAAGCTGTTGTTCATATTTCTGCAGCGTCGCCCGTAAATCACTGTCAGTCGAATCTCTGCTATTCATTAACTCCTTCGCACGTTCCAACTGATCCCGAGCTTGAACGTGAATAACGGTCGCTGCCTCGGGGTGCTCTTTAGCCGCAGAGATTGAATAAGCCAAAGACCTTATTAATCCTTGAAGGGTCGCGTCGGGATTCATTTTCGCCAAGTCCAGGCAACGATCTCTAGCCTTTAAATAATGACCAGTCTTGGCATAGGAGTCAGCCAACACGAAGCAGGCCCTCTCCAATTCCGATTCTGAGAGACGCCCTGACTTTATGGCCGCTTCAATCATGCGCCGTCCGCTTTCCCAACTTTCTGTCTCTAACAGATGAAAAGCAATCCCCAGTGCGGTTGTCGGTGGG
>JARGOJ010000029.1:0-6941 GCA_029210225.1 Planctomycetota bacterium | reverse complement strand
GATCCTCCACGCCGGAAACTGTCAGCGCGATTCTCTCCGCATCACTGCTCGCCTTCAATTTCAGACCAAAGACTCGAATGCTCTGTTCTTGAACCACAATTGCTTCTTGGTCTCCATCGCTATCGATATCGGCGAATTCAATTTCCGCAGGCCCTTTTGCCAACTGCAATTGAACGGATGCTTTTCCAAAGCCGGGATTGAAACTCCAAACAGCGCCCGCTCTCTTTGAGTCGGTGTAGTAGAGGAGACCGTGGGGGTAATGAGCGAAGAGTTGATCGGTCGAGCAAAGCCAAAGTGGGGAGATGTCGTTTCTATCGCTAAACGGCCATTTGACCACTGGACGGGTCTGAAACTGCTTCATCTTTGGATCAAATTGAACAGACCAAATGGCATCTGGTAGTGCTGGGTTGAGGTCGTCACCAAAGACACCCCGTAAGTCGAAGCGATGACTTCTATCGACCAATTGCAAGAGTTCGGGGCGACCATTTTCTCCGGCTCGAACGCTCAGAGCTATCGGAAAACCTAGGATCTTCTCGAAACGTAATTTTAATTGTTCCGATTTGGGCTCCCAGTTAAAAATTGCCAATCTGTAATCGCTCCACTTCCCAAGACTCAGCGCCAATTCTTCGACAGAATCGCCGTCTAAATCAACGAAACTCGCAGCAGGACAACAACTCTGGCTCGGTATCGGATAAATCTTTACTGGCGCCGTATTCACGATATCGAAGACGAGCGTGCCGTGGTTATGATGCTCCCGATTTCTCATCACAACATCGAGTTGCCCATTGTTATTGAGATCACCCATCGACACGACTTCATGAGTTACCAAATTCTTTGGGAGCGCACAGCGATCACCCCACTTCTCAACCTTGTTTTCACGAATCCGGAATGCTTGCAAGGCGTCCGTGACAAATCGACCAAGCTCAACGACGATTCTTAGCTCACCTTTGACCGCCGTCACCGTGACACGACGCACGTATTCTGCAATTGTCCAATGAACCCAGGGCTCCATGCTGAGCGCCTCGCCGTTCCAGCGGAGCCGGTTGAGCTCTACTTTGTGCCCTCCAACAATTCGCGAAAACACGGGTCGGTCAGTCTTGCCCCGACAGAGATCTCCGAGCTCTGAATTCTCCAGCGTCGCGCTCCCGGACAATTGAGTCGCGATCCCCCGGTATAGCTCTGCTTCTTCCTTGTCCTCCGCCATTGGAAGCTGCCGTTCTCGACGCTTTAGCCAAAGCCCCGCCTCGTCAAAGCGCCCACGAGCAATGGCGAGGCGCGAGAGACTCAAGCAAGCCCGGGACTTCATATCCTCAGTCGCTCGCTCATTCTTCAAGAGCTGCCGCAATATACGCGTCGCCGCCGGCAGCTTGTATGACTGGGCAAGGCTCTCCCCGCTCTCTAGAAATGCCAAGAGCCCCGCTCTGGACCGTGGAGCCTCGCTATACGCTTCGGCCCATGCCATACGTGCCTTAGATTCGTCACCAAATTTCTGCCAGACAAGCCCCTTCAGACGGCGCCCCTGAGCTTGCAGCTCCAAAATGGGTATCTCATCCATCGTTTGCTTAACGAGAGCCTCAAGGTCCTCAGAACTCCTTGGGCCGAGGGAATTCTCCAAGGGGTCCTCGGAGAGGTAAGCGCGAGTCTTAAAGGGCGACAAATATCGAGAGAGCGCGCTATCAATATCGTCAATGAGTTGTTGAGCGTCTTTGAACCCAAGTCGCGATTCTTCGGAGGCATTTTGTTGGGTTGGAGAGCGATGCCGCTTGAGCGTCTTTTCAACGCTCTCAAAGGTCTCTCTCAAACGGCTCTGCCATTGGGCTGAACGATGCTGCAAGGTCTTCTGAGTGCTGCGAACAAGCTCACGTCTGGTCTCCCGGCGGCGATCTCCTCTACGCTCCTCAATGACCTTGAACGCCTGAATTCCCATGGCTGTCACAGCGAGCAAGATCAAGATCGCGACGATCCAACTAAAACGGCCTCCACCCACTGATTTAATTCGGCCTGAGAGCATTGTCGCTGTGTCAGGGGTCGCCAGGATGGCGTCGCCATTCAAAAAACGCTCTAAGTCGTCCGCTAACTGGGTTGCGCCGACATATCGAGCGGCGGGCTCTCTGGCTAAGCACTTCACGCATACTGTCGCGAGGTCTTTAGGAATCTTGCGATTCATTTCCCGAGGATCGGAGATCTCGCCTTTCAAGATCGCTGACAAGACGGAATCTAAGCTCCGACCTTCAAAGGGGCTCTGCCCCGTCAATAGCTTATAGAGAGTCGCGCCGAGGGAATAGATATCGACACGCTGGTCGACGAATTCAATCTCACCATCGACTAACTCGGGGGCGGAGTATTCCAGGCTCTTGTGTGGCCCCGTCGCTCTCAATTTCGGGTCTCCACGGAAACCAAAGTCGGTGAGAACGGGCTCTTGATCAATGCCTCGAACAATCACACTGGATGGTTTGAGATCTCTGTGTAGCAATCCACTTTGGTGAGAATAGGCGAGCCCTCTCGCGATTTTAAGAACGAGCGTTGCGGCTTCATTGGCCTCTAGCACACCGCGTTGTTCAACCATCTCTTTGAGTGACACGCCTTCAATGAGTTCCATCGTCAAAAATTGCTGGCCATCGACCTCCCCGAAATCGTAAATCGGCGCGATCTGCGGGTGAGTCAATTGAGAGTTTGCCTTCGCATCGAGAAGAAAGCGTTGGACTGTCTGGGGCCCGTTAAGAGGCCCAGGGGCGAATATTTTCAGCGCCACGGACTTTCCCGATTTCGAGGACCTGGCCGCGTAGACCGAGCCAACGGGTCCATGGTGAAGCTCTCGTTCAATCTGGTAGTCCCCGAAGCGTGGCTGCGTGGACGAGCCTCGCTCAATAGATTTGCGAGCAGCGACCACCTGGCTCTCTGACGGACGACGGCGAATGGGATGAGCCGAGCTGAGCATTTTTGCCGAGGCGGACAGATTCACTTTAAACCGCACGTTATCGGCCTGAGCCGCAGACAAAAGCTTGCGCTCCACCAGCCAATCACAAACATCCAATTGGCTCTGCCCTTGAAGGTCATCAGAGGCATGAAGAATGAGTTCTTTCGTAGCCAGTCCTTGGCTTAGAAGAACTTGGCCAAGGAGTTGATTGCGATCCATGGTTGACGGGTCCGATAACAGCATTTACAGAAGAAACATAAAGGCATGACCGAGTTTTAGGGTTCTTGAAGCGCCTGCAGCATAACCTTCTTTAGCGCTTTAATCTCAAACGGTTTCATGAGGACCGCCTTTGGTTTTTTGCCAAGCTGCCGCGCTAGAGTGGCTTCACCGTAGCTCGAAGCAACGACAATCGGTAGCTGAGGAGCGAGCCGTTGAATTTCATGGCAGAGCGCTTTCATTTCGTCGGAGAGGCTGACCATGTCCACGAAGACACCTCGAATGTCCCCGCCCCTTGCTCTTAGGTGCTTCACAGTCTCCTTTAGAGAGTCAGCGAGCAAGACCGTAAAGCCCAGCTCCTTGAGCATTAACTCGGCGATTTTACAAAGCGTCTGATCTTTGTGAACCAGAAGGACAGCACCCTTTCCAAGCCAGAATTCGCCAGATTCTAAAGCCGATTCAATGTCGAGAGTTTTCGCGGTGGGAAGCAAGACCTCAAAGGTGCTTCCCTTGGCCAGATCGCTCGTAGCGAAGATCAGTCCTTTGTGTCCGCGAACGATGCCCTGCACTGCCGCGAGACCAAGGCCGCGTCCGGTGAACTTGGTCGTAAAGAAGGGCTCAAAGACTCTCGACAGAGTCTCCTCGTTCATACCACAACCGCGATCGATCACCTGACAGGATACATAGGGGCCTGGAGCACTCGACTCACTGAAGGGCAGGGTTTCAAGGTAACTAGGCGAACAGTCTTTGTCGAAAACTCGCACAGTGATTTCGCCAGACTTCTCCTGATAGGACTCGATGGCATTGAAGATCAGATTGACAATCACCTGACTAATTTGTGAGGCGTCCCCACTCACTTTCCCAACAACACTCAGCTCTTTGCGAATCTTGATGTTTTGGGGAATAGACAGCGCCACTCGCTCAAGGGTTTTATCTATCAGCTCTGTCAGCTCCAAGTCTTCAACAAGGAACTGGCCCTTGCCAGAATACGCGAGCATTTTATTGCAAAGATCTGCGGCTTTACGGGCTCCAGACTTAATCTCGCCGAGCCATCGATGCGCCTGAGACTCTCTTGAAATCTGGCGTAGCGCAATATCCGCGTAGCCAAGCATCCCAACGAGAAGACTATTGAAGTCGTGGGCGATCCCTCCCGCGAGGACAGCGAGGCTCTCTAGCCGCTGATTCTCATGAAGCTTCGAGTCAATCAGCTGCCGCTGTAGATTTAATCGGCGCTTCTCAGTGACATCAATGGTCGCCACTAGAAAGCCGATCACTTCTCTCTGCCCGGCGAAAACAGGGCGATAGTGAAGATCAAAGTAACGTTCCACCCCGCTCGGAAAGTCTAGGGTCACCTCGGAGAATGCCATAGGAGTGCCCTCTAAAACCTTCCGATAAACCGACTCCCGCTCCTTTAAGTCCGGGCGCACGTCAAACCAGTGACGACCGATGAGCCGATGGGCATCGAAGCCGAGCCAATCGGCCAACGAATGATTGATGGTTTTAATCACGAGGTCGCGATCTAAGAGCATCAGACCCGTTGGGGTCGCGTTAATAGTGGCCTCTAACTCTGCTCGTTGTTCATTTAAGCGGCGCTCATTTTTGCGAAGCTGATCCTCACGGAGTAAAAGCTGTTTTTCCAATTGATGGCGTTGGAGAGCCATCTCTAAAGAGACGTGTAACTCCCGATCTTGATAGGGTTTCAAGATGCATCCAAAAGCCTTGCTGGACATCACCTCTTTCACCGTCGCCGGATCGGAGTGAGCGGTTAAGAAGACCACAGGTATCTTAAAGCGTTCGTAAATGATGCGAGCGGCTTCAAAACCTTTCATTTCGCCACGGAGTCGAATATCCATGAGAATGATGTTTGGCGCCTTGGCCTCGGCCATTGCAATCGCGTCCTCTCCTGAGTCGGCGATCCCCACAACTTCGTAATCACAGTCCGCCAGCGTCGCGGAGAGGCTCCGTGCGACAATGAATTCGTCCTCGACTATCAGAACTCTAGATTTCACCAAGCGACAATCCTTTGGAGTTTCAATCTGTGAAGGAAATGAGAAAACGACAGCCTGGTCCCTCTTGCAGTGTAATCGATCCTCTCATTTGTGAGAGCAATCCGATCACAAGTTGAAGCCCCAATGTCGTGGTTTTCCGGAAATCAAAGCCCACTGGCAAACCGATTCCGTCGTCTCCAACAAATAAATCGAATTGATCATCTCCCTTACTTTTTGCAATGATCTCAATTTTCCCATCCTGCTCGTCGGGAAATGCATGCTTCAAGCTATTGGAAACGAGTTCATGGACGACGAGCCCACAAGGGACGCAAGCGTCGAGGCTGAGGTCCATTTCGCCGCTGATGGTCAGATCGATTTTACCTCGCCCCAAAGAATAAACTTGGACAAGGTTCGGCACAAGCTGATGTAGATACGCCGAAAAGTTGACGCGAGAGACCGTGGTGCTTTGATAGAGCTGCTCATGAATGAGAGACATGGCGCGAACGCGGCTTCGGGCCGTGTTTAAAAAGGCAATGAATCTAGGATCTTCTTCCCCTTGGCTTTGGAGAGAAAGGAGACTTTGAACGACTTGAAGGTTGTTTTTCACCCGGTGATGAATCTCGCGGAGCCTCGACATCGCTTGCTTCACTCGAATCTTGTCGGTGACGTCTTCTGAGATTCCCAGGAGATATTCCGGCTCATTCGTTCGAACGTTTCGGATGGGAACCTTCTTTGTGTGAAGATAACGAATGTCCCCCTCCCTGGTTTTTAACGCTTCCTCAGGAATATCGACAACTCCATCACCAGCCAGAGCCTCCCGATCTGCTTTCGTAAAGAAGTCCGCTTGGTCCTTTGGGAACAGATCATAGTCATTCTTGCCAATGATTTCCTCGCTTCGATGGCCGATCACATTCTCCCCAGCTCTATTCCACCTCACGAAGCGTAGATCCTTAGCCTCCTTCACGAATATCATGTGGGGCATGTGCTCAAACAGGGTGTCGAGGAAAACGTTCGCCTTTTCGAGGTCCTTCTGATTCTTCCGTTTCTCCGTAACATCTCGAATAATGACGAGGACCTCCTCACTCGAAGAAGCCACGATCCGAGCTTCATAGACAGAGGCTGGCAAATCGTAGGGTTGATCATATTCGAATTGAACGGTGCCACCCTTCGTCAAGACCGATTGAATCCCGGTGAGCAGTTGTTCTTGTTCTCTGGGAGGCAGACTGTCAGTCAGTTGCGACCCGACGAACTGAGGTTGCTCAAAAGAGAACTCGGAATCCAATTGACAATGATAATCGAGAATTTTTCCTCGACTATCGGTCACAAAGAGCCGGTCAGGGAGCGCTCGGAGCGTTGCATTAAAACGCTTCTGACTCCCATCCAATTCGAGGATTTGAGCCTCGACGTTCTTCTTCTCCTTTGTTACGTCATCAATCGTGCAGAGGGCGTAGCGAAAACGCCCTTTCTCACTGTGAACTGCAGAGATCTTAACCCGACCCCAGAATAGCTCTCCATTGCGTTTTACAAAGCCTTGTTCAATTTGTAGTAAATCTCGTCGGCGACAAATCAATTCGACGAATTGCTTGCGACCAATATCAGAGACATCACTCTGAATCAAATCGTAGAGAGTTCGAGCTTTGAGGTCTTCGTTAGGCGTAGCGAATAAGGCACTAAATCGCTTGTTCGCGTTAACTATCCCGCCTCCAATATCAATGATAGCAGTGGCGATAGGGGCATTGTAAAATGCCAATTGAAAGTCGTCAGCGACGACTCCAAACTCCTCCTCCTTTGAACTTGCTTGCCGCTTATCCACTCGACGT
>JARGOJ010000973.1 GCA_029210225.1 Planctomycetota bacterium | reverse complement strand
TCAAAACCGGCCTCAGAGTCTTAAGCAGCGCCTTCGTCAATATAAAATGGGCCGCGAAACGCGAGGCATTGCTCAAGGGCATTTTCTGCTTCGCTTCGGCTCGGTAGCTCGTCTTTGTCTTCGCCGAAGAATTCATCTCGGTAACTCTCCCAAGCATCCAAGTTGATCTTCATGCAGCGATCCATCTCAGTGACCTGGTAAAAGTCTTCTTTCAAGACCGCCTTTGCTCCATCGAGGGCCTTGACGATGGTCCTGGCAGGAACAAAGACAGACACGAAGGCCCGCTTCACATCAACGGGCATTTCACACTTTGGCCCCTTGGCCTTCACTTCACAATGAACTTCATATAGATTCACTAGATTTCCTTCTTTCCCAGGATGAATGAATTACATCCACCGTTTCTCAGCTTCTTCAAGAGCTTCTCGAACACGCTCGGGAGCCGTTCCCATGGGGGCGGCACGCTTCGCAATAGCGGCTTCAACGGTCAGCGCTTGATAGACGTCTTCTTTCACAATGGGTGCAATCTTTTGAAAGCGCTCAAGGGGCAACTCGTCGAGCTTTAGATTCTCCGTTCTCGCTTCGTCACAGAGCTTTCGAACCGCCGCGTGTGCATCGCGAAAAGGCATGCCCCGGTCAGCAAGATAATCCGCCAGTTCAGTGGCGTTCGCATAGCCGGTACGCGATTCGACCGCAGCGCGCATTCTGTCCTTTTGGAAGCTTGCTTCTTTCACATTGGCGATAAGCACGCGCTGGCACAAGAGGACCGTATCCATTGAATCAAAGAGGGACTCTTTATCTTCTTGGAGATCTTTATTGTAGGCCAGGGGGAGTGCTTTGAGCGTGGTGAGCATGGCTTGTAAATGCCCAAAGACACGGCCGGCTTTACCTCGCGCCAACTCAGCGCCATCGGGGTTCCGCTTTTGTGGCATGATGGAGCTGCCGGTCGTCACCTTATCGGAAAGCCGCACAAAGCCAAACTCCTGTGAAGACCACAGAATAAACTCCTCCGCCAATCGAGACAAATGCACCATGTGAATGGAGAGCGCGGCGAGCATCTCCAACACGAAATCCCGCGCAGCCACGGCGTCGAGAGAATTGCGACAGGGCCTATCAAAACCTAGCTGTTCAGCGCTCGAGTGGGGATTAATAGGAAATCCACTGCCCGCACCAGCCCCTGCGCCCAGCGGGCACTCTCCAACACGTTCAAGCGCATCATGAAAACGACGAAAGTCGCGATCGAAGCATTCGACGTGAGCGAGGAGATGGTGGGCGAGAAGAACGGGTTGAGCGCGCTGTAAATGGGTGTAAAAAGGGAGCACTGTGCCCCGATCAAGCTCGCGGCGCGCTGCCTCTAATAAACCGTGAATTAATTCATTGAGGGCTCCGGCGAGGGGGCCTGTCGAGCGCATCACCCAAAGTCGCAAATCTGTGGCGACTTGATCATTCCGGGATCGCCCAGTGTGAAGCTTGCCTCCAACAGGTCCGATCAACTCTGTAAGGCGCTGTTCAATATTGAGATGAATATCTTCGTATTCGTCGCGAAAAGGGAAGCGCCCGTCGGAGATTTCTTCTTCAATTTGATCGAGACCATTCTTAATGGACTGAACATCTTCCGAGCTGAGAATCTCCTGTTCCCCAAGCATGGTGACATGAGCCCGAGAGTTATCAAGGTCTTCCCGCCAGAGGCGTTGATCGTAGCCAATAGAGACGTGAATCGCGTTCAGCGCCGGATCTTTATCTTCAATGCTTTCAACAGCCACTAGGACCCTCCTGAAAAAAGTGTTCTATTATGTTTTGGTAGGCGACCCGACCCTCTCGAACTCTTTGGATCGAAACAAACTCGTCGGCCTTATGAGACTGTTGCCCATTCCCTGGGCCGAAGAGAATCCCCGGAACAGGTCCATCGGGAGCCTTGGACAAAAAGAACAAGTCCGAGACTCCTCCAAACGGCGCCACAGCCGTTTCTGGGAGCGCCGCTCGGGCTGCCTTGACGATGATTGAATCGTCAGGCGCCGCCACAGGAATAAATCGTTTTGATCGCACATCGACTCGGGACTGAACTAACTCTTTGACCCGGGCGATGATACGTTCGTTGTCGTAGACTCTCGTCGTGCGGATATCCAAACAGATCTCGCAGGCGTTGGGAATGACGTTCCGCGCCGTTCCACCATTAATCAATGTCGGAATGACGGTCGTTTTTCCAATGAGGGGATCATGACCGTCTCGCATGGTCTCTTCAAGAAGTTTTTCTAGGGCGACAATGTCGTGAGCGGCGAGAGTGATTGCATTGACACCTTCCCACGGGCGGGATGCGTGGCCGGCCTTTCCTTCGCTATAGAGGAAAATGCGAACCAAGCCGCGTTGTCCATTGCAAATGGTCATGTTGGTCGGTTCACCCACAATGCCTCCGTGGACCTTCCCGACCTCAGGGAGCACCACCTGAATCCCATTGACGCCGTTGGTGCCTCCAGTCTCTTCTTCCGTTGTCGCGGTGAGAACGATGCGCCCATTCTTTGGCGGATCAATTCTATCGAAGGCTGCGGCCATCCCGGCAATACATGACTTCGCATCCGTCGAGCCAAGACCGTACATGAGATCGTCGACGACCTCTGCTTTCCACGGGTCTCTTGTCCACTTCTTCGTCGCTGGGACGGTGTCGAGGTGTGAGTTCAACAAGAGACTGAACTCACCGTCTCCTTTAATGCAGACAATGTTGTCTTGATATCGTTGAACTTTGTAACCGGCTTTTGAAAGGGCGGCTTCAAGAACGTCAGCTGCAGGACCTTCGGCAGCCGACGGGCTCTTTGCTTCAATTAACTGGGACAGTAAATCCACTTCGTCAATTTTTTGCATGGATTATTGTCCGGTCTCGGAATTGTTGACGATCATTGTTCCAATTCCGCTGTCTGATAGGATTTCAATGAGTAGTGAATGACTGGTTTTGCCGTTGATCACGTGGGCCATGGAGACGCCATTTTTTAGCGCTTTGCAGCAGGCAAGCAACTTTGGCTTCATACCCGTAGTGGCAGTGCCGTCTGTCATGAGTCCTTCGACGTCTTGAATGGACAACTTCGAGTAAACCTTGTCTTGATGCGGCGCCTTTTGATAAACACCGTCTATTCCGGAGAGCAGTATTAACTTCTGTGCGCCGCTGGCAATGGCAAGCTCCGCAGCGATTGTGTCGGCGTTCACGTTGAGGATATTTCCCTCGGAGTCGGCCGCGAGGGAACAAATCACAGGGATAAATCCGTCTTCGACGAGGCGCATCAGGAGCTTGGGATCAACGGCGTCAATGTCCCCGACATGGCCGAAGTCGATGTCTTGCTCTTCTCCGTCTTCAATGACTCGCGTGACTGGACGGCGGTGCGCTTTAACGAGCCCACCGTCGACGCCCGAGAGACCGACAGCTTTGCTTCCGTGCTTTGTCAGGGCCGACTTGAAATCGGTGTTCAATTTTCCGGCGAAGATCATCTTGGCGACTTCAAGGGTGGCTTCGTCAGTGACACGGCGGCCACCCACCATTCGGGGCTTAAAGCCTAGCTCCTCGGACATGGCATTGGCCTGAGGACCCCCGCCATGGACCAGAACAACGCGAATG
>JARGOJ010000972.1 GCA_029210225.1 Planctomycetota bacterium | reverse complement strand
CCCGCTGGCTAAGCTTTATTCACCTTAACATTGATATTCACATTCCTCATCATGTCTCGACCAAAGTGCCTTGCTACAATTTAAGAGCGGCCAATGACGCCATGCTAAAGTCGGAATTTGGTGAAGAAATGCTCGAATTGAAAATGACTTGGACTTATCTTAGAGAGCAAGTCAAAGGTTGTCGGATCTGGAACGCCGAAGAGCAATCCTATCAATCCAACTTCCCCAAAAAAGAAGCTATGAGCCCCAACAACGACTCTCCTCCATGACCAACCCTCCCTCCCCCTTATCTCGAACAGAATTCTCCAGCGCAGTTCTTCGCGGGCGCTTCGGTGAATTGGCTGGGAAAAGTCTTGGTCCGTATCGGATCCTTGATGAGATAAGCAGCGGGGGCATGGGGGTTGTGTTCCGCGCCGTGCATACCCAAAGTTTACAAGAAGCGGCCTTGAAGCTCCTGCTGACCGAACATAACGATCCTGAGTCCCTTGAGCGCTTTGGACGCGAAGCTCGGGTGCTCGAGAAAATCAAACACCCCAACATCGTTCGCCTCCTCGGCTATGGAGTGCAGGGAGACATCCCCTGGCTCGCCATGGAGCTGGTGACCGGAACCTCCCTCAGGAACTTTGTCGTTGAAAGTCGACAGCTCGGTCAGCCAACGGATTATGATTGGATTCAATCGACCTTCGGGGAATTGGCCGAGGCTCTCAGCGTTTGCCATAGTCACGGCGTGGTTCATCGGGATATCAAACCCGCCAATGTTGTTATCGCCGAGTCTGATGGGCGGGCGGTCCTCGTTGACTTCGGCCTGGTCAAGCTTGACCCAACCTGGCTGCGTCAAACTCATGAGAGCCTTGTTCTCACTCGAACCCTGACCAAGGACGGGGTGGGAACCCCGGCGTTTATGGCTCCCGAGCAGCTCGATCCATCGGGGGAGTTTGGTCCCATCAGCGCTCGCTCGGATGTTTGGTCCTTTGGGGCGACCTTGTTCTTCGCCCTCACCGGCGAGACTCCCTACGGTGACCTCGGGCAAGTCAATCTCTTCGCCGCTCTCCTCATGCTAGACACCCGCCGCCTTCGAAGTGTTGAAAGCAGTTGCCCGCCTTGGCTTGAGGAGATTTGCACTCTCTGTTTAACAAGAAAGTGCCTGAAGCGTCCTGGCATCAAGTCTATTCGAGCCAAAATCGCGGCGGGTCCTTCGGGACGACGCCGAGCAAAATGGCCTTGGATTGTTTTGGCGTTAATTGGTCTCTTCGCTGCGGCGATTCTGTACCTCTATGCCAACCGGAGCCCTGAACTTCAATCCTTTCATTTTCATAAATCGACGAAGAAACTTGGTCAGGAGTGGTGGAGCGGCAATCCTCTCCGATTTAGAGCGGACGTAGGCGCGGGGGGAGGAATCGCAAAATTTGGAGGACAGACGTTCACGGCGAACGATGATGGACGATTCAGCGGCGAATTGAAATTGGAAGACGGCAAGCATGAGCTTGAGCTTTCGGTTGGGGAGACGACAAAAATCTTCACAGTGAACATTGATAGTCGGGCCCCAGTGATTGAATTGGATGCGGTGAAATGGGGCAATTACTATGTGGTTGACGGACAGACGCTGACTGGTCGAGTCCGGGATCAATCTCTGGTCGAACTGACTCAACTGATTGATTCCGTCGCGATGAATGAGGACCATCGTTTTTCCATTTCATTGCCTCGGAGTCAGCGGTTCTACGACCTTGAGCTGAGTGCTGTTGATCGATTAGGGCATGTCAGTCATTTCAAAGGAATCATTGCGACGAGGCATTCTTTAAAGTGGATTTGCGCACGTCGTTTAGAGAGTCACGGCAACTGGAATTCAACCCCATGGATGCTCCAGGACTTAATTATTGATGATGTTGGCCGACGCTTGGGGAAAGACTATAAATGGCAGCGGACGAACCTTTATAAAAACCCAGGTGAGAAGAAGCCGCGTTTTCGTATTGCGACCTTTAAGCATCTGAAAACGGGGATAGAGCTTCAATTGATTCCTGGCGGGCGCTTTGTCATGGGGACTCTTGACCATAAGAAGGAACTCTACGTTTATACGGAAGAAACGAAGCACTGGACTCGCGCTGAGTTCTCGGACAATCTTATTCAGGAGCTGCCCGTTCACGCATGCAAGGTGAGCCCTTTATTGGTCGGGCGCCTCGAAACTCAGCAGCGTCATTGGGATATGATGCCTGAGTTTCCTGACAAGCGCTCGAAGCAGAACCCAGCGCTGCCAATTGACGGGGTCAAGTGGCCCATCGTTAAACGTTGGCTCAAGGAGGCGGGGGGCGGCCTGAGGTTGCTGAGTGAGTCCGAGTGGGAGTATGCGGCGCGAGCGGGTACCAAGACGCGCTTTTATTGGGGCGACAATATTGATCAAAAGTATTTTTGGAGCATGCTCAACAGTCACAATAAATTGCAAGAGAGCCGTTTAATGGACAACGAGGACCATTGGAATGCTTTTGGGCTGGTCGATATGATTGGCAATGTGCTTGAGTTCTGTGAAGATCCAATGATTGGTCATTACCGCGATGGCCCCTACGATTCAAAGCCTCGGACAACGAAAGAAAATTTGCTCCACGCGAGGGTCGTTCGTGGAGGGGGAGTGGGTGCGGGGATCATTTTTACCCGTGCGAGCGCACGAGATTTCAAAGAAGAGCTTAATTTCATTCCCTTTTGTGGCTTTCGGGTGGCGCGCTCGTTACCTCGCTAAACATCAATGTTCGAGCTGTCCATGGGCGACTTTCATTCTTTGAACGGCGCTGAGAATATCTTCTGCATTTTGGAGGGCATAGCCAAGGCGTAGATAGGGTTTCGATTGATGATCGAAGGCGTATTCTGATCCTGTCGTAAAGTGGACCCCGGCTTCGAGAGCTTCTTCGGCCCAGCTTTCTGGGTTCGTGCGATCAATGATTTTCGCCCAAATCGCCATTCCTCCTTTTGGAATGGAGAAGCTCAGAGTTTCTGGGAATTGTGCGTTGAGAGCGTCGCAGAGGACATCCCGGCGCTTTTTGTAGAGTCGTGTCATTCGTCGGATGTGGCGTTCCATCAGCGCATCCTCAAAGAGTTCCGTGAGGGCGGCCTCTTCAATGGGGGAGCCCTGTCGATCTATGCATAGGCGGAGTCGTGTCATGCTCTTAACAATGGAATTGGGGGCGATGGCGTATCCAAGGCGCAAGCCTGGGGCGAAGACCTTGGACAGAGTTCCTATGTAAATGACTGATCCGGCGGAGTCCATGCTTGCGAGGGGGAGCACGGGAGGGCCGTCGTAGTGAAATTCGTGATCGTAGTCGTCTTCGATAATGGCGAATTGATGTTGCTTTGCCAGGTCGAGAAGCCGGAGGCGGCGGGACGCGCTGAGTATGGCCTGGCTTGGATACTGATGATGGGGGGTGACATAGAGAGCGCGGATGGACTCTCGTTTGAGCGCTTGCTCCAAGGCGTCCACCTGAAGTCCGTCTTTGTCGACGGGGATGGGGAGAAGATGGGCCCCCGCTTGTCTGAAGGCGCGCCATGCCGGTTGATATCCATGTTCCTCAACGGCGACGAGATCCCCAGCGTTGATGAGAACCCTTGCGCTGAGATA
>JARGOJ010000971.1 GCA_029210225.1 Planctomycetota bacterium | reverse complement strand
AAGAAGATGCTCAAGGAATTTGACAGTCTTCGAATCTTGAGGCCAGCTTTCTTCCCGCAAATGCAATTTCGAGACAGGACCCATATCGCATCGCGTCAATGACATCGCTAGAATAACGCCCTTTCGAATCTAAAACAGTTAATTAAGGAAACATAGTCATGGCCGAGGACCCCTCTCCCTCCTGCTACTCAACGCAACTCAGATCCCATGTTTGTGGGGAACTGCGAGCAAGCCACGCGGATCAAACAGTCACCATTCTTGGCTGGGTTGACCTCTTGCGAAACCAGGGGGGCCTCGTTTTTCTCGACCTACGAGACCGCTATGGATCCGTCCAGGTTGCCCTCCGCCCTGAAAAAGAAAACGTCGACAACGAGCTTCTTTCCTCTCTTCATGCCGAAGACTTCCTAAAAATCACCGGAGTCGTCACCCTCCGCCCGGAAGAAAATAGAAACTCAAAGAGAAGCACCGGAGACGTCGAAATCATCGCCTCCTCCGTCGAACGCATCTCCGTCGCCAAGACTCCTCCCATCCTCGTTGGAACAAAAGGCGACCGTGAAGCCGAAAAGGGCAAAGAAGCCGACGAAGAAACGCGCCTCAAATACCGCTTCCTCGACCTGCGACGCCCGAGCCACCAAAAGCGCCTTATGCTGCGCCATAAGATCTGCTCCAGCATGCGACGGACCCTCGATGACCGCGACTTCATCGACGTCGAGACTCCCATCCTGACCCTCTCCACTCCCGAGGGCGCCCGGGACTATTTGGTCCCAAGCCGCATCTCCAAAGGCAGCTACTACGCCCTTCCCCAATCACCGCAGATCTTCAAGCAGCTGCTCATGGTCTCGGGTTTCGACCGCTACTATCAAATCGCCCGCTGCTTCCGGGACGAAGACCTTCGCGCCGACCGTCAGCCAGAGTTCACTCAGCTCGACCTTGAGATGGCCTGTGTCGGTGAAGAAGATGTCCTCAAAGTCATCGAGGGCTTCGTCACAAAGGCCGCGAAGGTCGCTGGCTATGAAGTCGCCACGCCCTTCCCAAGAATGAGCTACCACAAAGCCATGCTTCACTACGGCAGCGACAAGCCCGACACCCGCTTTGAAATGCTCATCCAAGACGCCACAAGCATCGTGGCCAAGACCGAGAATAACTTCCTCAAGAAGGTCGTCGACGACGAAGGAACCATTCGGGTCCTTGGAGCCACCAAAGCTGTTGAGCACTACACTCGCAAGCAGCTCGATGGGCTCAGCGACATCGCTCGCCAACGAGGCGGCGGCGGCGTCGCGTGGATGAAAGTTGTCGGTGAAAAAGGCGCGGACAAACGCGTCCAATCACCCATCGCAAAGTTCTTCCCAGCAGAGGTCATGGAAGAGCTTCTCGAATTAGTGGGAGCCACAGAAGTCGGATCATTGGTCCTTGTTGTTGCGGACAAGAACCCAACCCTGGCCGCCAACATCGCCGGAGATGTCCGCCTCGCTGTCGGGAAGAAGCTCAACTTGCTCAAAGGCAAAGAGAAGCAACTCAACTTCCTCTTCACCGTCGAGTTCCCCCTCTTCGAGCCTGATCCAGACAACCCAGGCGCGGTCATGCCCACCGCACACCCCTTCACCGGAGTGCACCCTGAGGACGAAGAGTATCTCTACAGCGATCCAACCCGAGTTCGGGGTCGCCATTACGACCTTGTTCTTAACGGAACCGAGCTCGGATCGGGAAGCGTCAGGATCCATAAAACTGAGATCCAGCAGCGCATCTTTGAGATTCTTGGAATCTCCAGGGAAGATCAAGAAGTTCGCTTTGGCTTCATGCTCGACGCCTTCCGCTACGGCGCTCCTCCCCACGGCGGCTTCGCCCTCGGCATCGACCGCTTTGTTCAGATTTTGACCGACGCCCATTCCATTCGGGATGTCATCGCCTTCCCAAAGATGAACAACGCCCGTTGCCCTATGACCTTGGCTCCAAGCACCGTGGAAGATCAACTGCTCGCCGATGTTGGCGCCCAAGTGACCGACGAAGTAAGAGCCGCCTGGGCCAAAAAAGAAGCTTCTGAGTAAGCACATTGCTAAAAAGCCAATAAAAAAGGGCGGCCATATTGGTCGCCCTTTTTCAGTTTTTCGATTGGTCTTTTTTGGGAAGAATAAGTGCAAAGCAATCTGTTTTGGCACCGCCTCTTATCCGCCGCGAATGTGCCCTTGGAGGTTGATCCGCTTTCGGACTGTGCCCTGCTTGGCGCGAGCGAGTAGTCCACCCCGGCTGCGGAGGCCACCAAGGATGCGGTGCTCTGAATTGGAACCCGATTTACTGGAGATATCCTGGAAGCGACTGCGAGCTTGAGAGCGTTTTCCGACCCAGCCCACGCGGCGCACAGGTTGGAGAACACGGCGCGACCGTGCACCGACACTGGGAGTATCGACAAGCCCTGGGAAGGTCGCTGACAGCGGCGCGGCTTCTTGGCTCTTCTTCCCTCCTGGAACGAGGGGGCTATCCGTCAGGTCAGCCCCTGGGGCAAGCTCGCCTCGTTCGAGAGGATTGAAAGGCTTAAAGGTTTTCTCGTCAGACATAGCGTTTAGCCCCGCTTGAGTTCGCGTTCTGAGAAAGTGTCGTCTTTGACGCCCGTGTTGATCTTGCGAGGGCCCGATTCAAAGACAGTGCGAGTGCTGTTCTTGACATCAATCATGATGACTTTCTTAGCGCGGTGAAAGCCTTTGAAGCCTTTCTTTGTCTCGAAGTTATTGAAGAACTGCTTCTTCACGATGCCTTTGTCTTCGCCGTCTTTGCTGTAGTAATCAATGCGACGCACGAGGAAATCCGTCGACATCCAAATGATCCGTTTACTGTATCCAGTGCCGCTCTTTTCATCCTCTGTTTTTGGGCGCGCTTCAATGAGATAGCACTGCATTTTGATCGCTTTAACGTTGCGAGTGCTGAGGTACTTATAGGTGTGAGCGAGCAAGTTTTCCGAGCGCAGATCTTCGTAGGCGAAGTCGCTGCCGACGAAGGATTCTTTGCGCTCAGAGGCGGCGAGGCGCTTAGATTTCTTGGTCGCAGGAAGGTAGATCCACTGATCATCTTCGCGACGACCGTGCTGGTGAGTCAGAAAACCCGTGCCGCGGATATCGCCTTTAGTGAAGCGAAACAGCGAGCGGTCTTCGTATTCCTTGCCCGACTTCATACTAATAGTCAATTGGCGTTCTTTGAGGAGAGTCTTCTTCTCGTAGATCTTCATGGTTGTCTCAACGACTTCGTCGGCGGCGCGGTTCTTCTTTTCAGACTTCTCCATGAGGGTGCGGCCAGAGAGTTTCTTGGGCGCGTCTTGGGCGAAGAGAGATCCTGCCGAGAGGCAGACTCCGAGGGTGGCTAGGGAGAGGACCTTAGTAAATGCTTTTTGTTCCATAATATTGACCCTTCAAGCGATCGTTCAATGAAGACAGAATTGGTCCTTCTATGACGGACAATTCTTGGTCTTCTTCATAGTTCTTTTTTCAATGTTCGTGATTCGGGCCAGCGACCGGCCCTGGGGCAAGCTTTTCATAGCTTTTCTGGAGATAGCGAGCGAGTCGAATTCTATCCGTCGCCCAAACCAGGCGAACCGTTAGAAAGCCTAGGTGAGCC